>PFGG01000008.1:0-178 GCA_002783405.1 bacterium (Candidatus Blackallbacteria) CG13_big_fil_rev_8_21_14_2_50_49_14
TCAGCAAAGGATTAGGTTTAATCGGTACTGTGGGGCACACAGGAACCGGGCATCCTAGAGATGTCGAAACGCCTGAGGATTTATGCCCTTTCGGGTAGAGACAAGCCGCTGCTTGAATTCTGGAAACAGACTCAAGTAAGTTTGCTCGGTGAATCAGGAACCCCCGTCATTCATGGCG
>PFGG01000008.1:188-32618 GCA_002783405.1 bacterium (Candidatus Blackallbacteria) CG13_big_fil_rev_8_21_14_2_50_49_14
CAGGTCTTGCCATGAGACAGTTTACCTGCAGCATTCTAAATCCTTTGAATTGGGAGCCGTTTTATAGCACTCCAAAAAGAAAAGCAAGCAAGTTATACTGAATTACCATGTTGAAACTTCGCAAAGTCTTTTCTATTTTGGTTGCAGCCCTCTTCTTGCTGGGCCTGGGGGTTCTGCTGTATTTTAACCAGCTGGCAGACCAAATGCTTTTTTACAAATATGACAAAGCCTGGTGGCAAACTTCGCATCCAGCCAGTTGCACGCCCTACCGCCAAAGCTATTTTGAAGATCTTCGCCCCAAGGCAAGCAGCTCAAAACCGCTTGAACTCAGTTGCGAAGAAGCCCTCAAACTGCCGGCTCAATCGGCCTATGCCCAAACCTCGGATGGGCTCAAAATCCATTACCGAATTTTTTTCACTCAGCACAAGAAGGCCCCCCTTCTCCTGCATGTTTCAGGCATTACCTCTGACTGGCTGAATGGTGCGCGCTATGTGCCAGCGGCCCAGCGCATGGGTTTTCAACTGGTCACCATGGAAATGCGCAACCACGGCAATTCAGACAATAATGGCCTGGGCACGCGCTATGGCTGCCATGAGTCGGCAGATATTCTGGCTGTGCTCAAGGCTTTGCATGAAAAAGAGCCTGATCGCAAGATCATGCTCTGGGGAACTTCGGGAGCCACCATGGCGATTCTCAATGCCGCAGAGGATTTGAGCAAAGATCCCCTGATTCAGACGATACTGTTGGAAAACCCCATCAGCAGCCTGCGGGATGTCGCTGAAGCCAAAAAACCAGGTTTGCCGCCCTTTGTCTATAATTTTGCGATGGGTATGGCCAGCCTGAAAGGCGGCGTAGATTTTCAGGCCTGTGCCCCCACCGCCCAAGCGCCCAAACTCTTGAAAAAGGTGTGGGTCACTGTTTCGCAAAAAGATCAACTGACTCCTGTTTGGATGGCTCAAAAGATTGTTCAAGCCCTGCCCCAGGGCAGTTTAAAAATGTATCCCGAAGGAAACCATGAACGAATTTGGAATGGACAGCCCGAGGCCTACGAAACCGATATACGTCTTCAGGGGCAGCCACTGCCTACGGAATTGATAGAGCGAGCGAGCTATATCGCTGATGATGCACCTTCAAAACAAGAAAAATAAAGGAAACAGAACATGCGCCTGACCGAGCGAGAAACAGAAAAACTGCTGATTTTCATGGCCGCTGAACTGGCTCGCAAACGTCAGGCCAGAGGCCTCAAGCTCAATTACCCTGAGGCCAATGCCCTGATCAGTGCCGAAATTTTGGAATGGGCCCGCGACGGCAAATCCGTAGCCGAAATTGTGCAATTGGGCAGCACCGTTTTAACACGCGCCCAGGTCATGGAAGGCATTCCCGAAATGCTGAGCGAAATTCAAATCGAAGCCACTTTTCCCGATGGCAGCAAACTGATTACCGTGCATGACCCGATTCGCTAAAATGCCCAGAGAGCCCTTCAAGGAGGAATTATGATTCCAGGTGAAATTTTCTTCGCCCCCGGCGAGATAGAAATCAACCCCCAGCGCGAAATAACCTCACTCACCGTTTCGCACCAAGGCGATCGCCCGATTCAGGTAGGCAGCCACAGTCATTTTTTTGAAGTCAACCGCGCCCTGCACTTTGATCGCAAGGCGGCCTACGGCAAACGCCTGAATATTCCAGCGGGTACGGCCATTCGTTTCGAACCTGGCCTGTGCAGCGAAGTGGAGTTGATTCCCCTGGCAGGAAAACGGATTGTTCAGGGCATGAACGGTTGGGTTTCGGGCTCCCTTGAAGAAAAACAGGCTGAAGCCTTTGCAAAACTGGAGCAAGCACAATGAAACTTACCCGTCAGGACTATGCCCGGCTCTATGGCCCCACCACGGGCGACCGGATCCGTCTGGGAGATACCCAGCTTCTGCTCCGAATTGAGCAAGACCTCAGTACTTACGGCGAAGAAGCCATTTTTGGGGGCGGAAAAGTGATCCGCGATGGCTTGGCTCAAAGTCAGTTCACACGCGCAGAAGGCAGCCCCGATCTGGTGATTACCCAGGTCGTGATTCTGGATTGGTGGGGAGTCGTCAAAGCAGATCTGGGCATTCGCGACGGGAAAATCTGCGCGATTGGCAAAGCGGGCAACCCCGATATTCAAGACGGTATTACCCCGGGTCTTGAAATCGGCCCCGGCACTGAAATTCTGGCCGGAGAGGGCAAAATTTTAACTCCGGGTGGTATCGATGCCCACGTTCATTTTATTTCGCCCCAGCAAGCCTGGGAAGCGCTTTACAGCGGCATTACCACCCTGATTGGTGGGGGCACGGGGCCTGCGGAAGGCACCAAGGCTACCACCTGCACGCCCGGCGCCTGGAATCTTTCCCGTATGCTGGAGTCGCTCACGGCCTTCCCCTTGAATTTTGGTCTTTTGGGCAAGGGCAACAGCAGCCGGGCAGAAACACTCGAAGAACAGATCCTGGCCGGCGCCATGGGACTAAAACTGCATGAAGACTGGGGCACCACCCCCAGCGCAATCGATACCTGCCTCTCGGTAGCCGAACGCTATGATGTACAGGTCGCAATTCATACCGATACCCTGAACGAGAGCGGCTATGTCGAAGATACCCTCAAGGCCATTCAAAATCGGGTGATTCACACCTACCATTCCGAAGGAGCCGGTGGCGGGCACGCCCCCGATATCCTGCGGGTGCTGGCTTACCCGCATATTCTGCCCAGCAGCACCAATCCCACCATGCCCTATACGGTCAATACCCTCGATGAGCATCTCGATATGCTGATGGTCTGTCACCACCTCTCGCCTCAGGTACCTGAAGACGTAGCCTTTGCGGAGTCTCGCATCAGAGCCGAAACCATGGGTGCCGAAGATGTCTTGCATGATTTGGGAGCGATCAGCATGATGTCGAGCGATTCCCAAGCCATGGGACGGGTCGGTGAAGTCATTCTGCGCACCTGGCAGACCGCCCATAAAATGAAAGTTGAACGCGGCCCCCTGCCCGGCGATGGCGACGATGACAATCTGCGCATCAAACGCTACCTCGCCAAATACACGATCAATCCGGCCTTGACCCACGGAATTGCCGATCATGTTGGCAGCATCGAAGTGGGCAAACTGGCCGATCTGGTGCTCTGGCAGCCTGCCTTTTTTGGCGTCAAACCTGAGATCATCCTCAAAGGGGGCATGATTGCGGCTTCCTTGATGGGAGATCCCAACGCCAGCATCCCCACTCCCGAACCCTTACGTTACCGCCCCATGTTTGCGGCTTTTGGTGCTGCCCGTGATCAGACCTGTGTGCATTTTGTCTCCCAGGCTGCACTTGCGGGGGGAAACCTGCCCAAGCTGAATCGCCCCTATTTGGCAGTTAAAAACTGCCGCAATCTGCGCAAAACAGATTTAAAACACAATGATTATCTGCCCAAGCTGGAGGTCAACCCCGAAAGCTATCAGGTGAGCATTGAAGGGCAGATCATCAGCAGCGCGCCCGCTGAAACCCTGCCGCTTACGCAGAAATACTTTCTTTTTTAGGCCATGTTTTTGCGCAAAACCCAGCCCCCGATCAAAGAGCTGCCCCCGCAAACCAAAGCAGAAGCAGAACTTGTCGTTGAAATTCCGCTGCTGTGTTGGGAGCGGCAGAAAGTGCGCCGCCGCCTGATCGCACCCGATGGTGAAGAATTGCTGCTGGCCCTGCCAACAGGTACCCAGCTTCACCCCGGCACCCTGCTGGCACGACGTGAGAACCGGGCCTATACGGTGATCGCAGCTCCCGAAGCTGTGCTGGTCTATTGCCCACCTGACTGGCAGGCCGCTTTGCGTTTTGGCCATTTTATCGGCAACCAGCACCGGGATCTTGAAATCAAAGGCTGCGAAGTTTTGGTTCTGGACGATCCCAGCCTGCGGGAACGGCTCGAAAAATTGGGCTTTGCCGTCGAACCCGCGTTGAGACCCTATCATGGCCGCCCTTTAAGTGAATACGCCCATGTCTGAAGCGAAAGCAGCCAGATCTCAAGCCCTCCTTCGGAGAGCCCTGATTCTACAACAGATTTTTGATTCCCAGTTTCCCCTGGGGGGGTTTGCCCATTCCAACGGTCTGGAGGCCTATACAACTGAGCCCCCGACCCCAGATTTTCTGTTGGCCCTGCTGGAAAATCACCTGCGCCAGGGAGGGCTCTGGCTGGAGTTAAGTGCCCTCAGTCTGGTCTACCGGGGAGACGATCCCGAAACGCTGTCCGCCGAGATCAGCGCCTGGAAAAGCACACCTGGCGCGTATCTTTCCAGTCTTGCCCTGGGCAAACGCCTGAAAAAAATGGCGCTGCGTTTCTGGAAAAAAGATCTCCCCAAGCTCACCGCCCCCCATTTTTGCCTGCTCATCGCCTGCCTGGGACAGGCGCTTGAATTGCCCCAGGCCGAACTTGCAGCCGCCTATGCCCAAAACCAGTTACAGGGAATGCTTTCAGCCTGCACCCGCTGCTTGGCATTCAGCCCTGAACAGGCCCAGGAAATTCTGATTCAATTGCAGCCCAGCATCGCAGAAACCGTTCCCCGCAGCCTTGAGCAGCCGTTTTTGCGCGCCGGCATGCCGGCCTTGGATTTGCGTGGACATCAACAGCAATATTTGTATTCACGGCTCTTTCAATCGTGATCGACAAGGAGAAGGCATATGACCGTCAAAATTGGCGTAGGAGGCCCTGTCGGCAGTGGCAAAACCGCCCTGCTGGAAAAGCTCTGCAAAGCCCTGCGCGAAACCTACCAGTTGGCTGTGATCACCAATGATATCTATTGCTATGAAGATGCAGAAATTCTGGTCAAGGCCCAAGCGTTAAGCGCCGAGCGGATTCGCGGCGTGCGTACCGGCGGCTGCCCCCACACTGCCATTCGTGAAGATCCCAGCATCAACCAGGAAGCTGTCGATGAAATGCTGGAGACCATGCCCGAGCTTGAGATTCTGCTGCTCGAATCCGGCGGAGACAATCTCGCTTCCTCATTCAGCCCTGAACTCGTCGATGTTTCGATTTTCGTGATTGATGTCAGCGGGGGCGATAAAATTCCCCGCAAAGGCGGCCCCGGTATTACCCGCTCAGATCTGCTGGTGATCAATAAAACCGATCTGGCTCCTTTCGTGGGGGCCGATCTTGAGGTTATGGCCCGCGATGCCCAGCAACAACGCGGAACCGCCCCCTTCTGTTTTACCAATCTCAAAACAGGTGAAGGCTTAGAAAAGATTATCGCCTGGATTGAAGCTGACGTTCTGTTTAAACCCACACGAGGCGAGCCATGGGATTGATCGAGGTGCTGCTGCTGGGTCTGGCATTGGGAATCAAACATGCCCTGGAACCCGACCATCTGATCGCTGTCAGCACCCTGCTGGGCCAGGAAGGCCAAATTTTGCCGGCCTTGCGAATGGGTGCCTGGTGGGGTCTGGGACACAGCACCACGCTGGCCTTGGGAATTGGCCTGCTGTTTATGCTCAAACTCCCCCTTCGAGCCCATCACCTGCTTTATTTTGAATTGCCAGTGGCGCTGATGCTCGTATTTTTAGGGCTCAAAACACTCCTGAAGCTCTCGCCGGGAGGCTCTGCTCTGCTCTTTCACCAACATGGGCGCTGGGTACATGTTCATGCTCTCAACCAGCAGGGCCTGCCTGAAGCCCAAGTGCGCAATCAGCTCCAGGGTTTTGGCATTGGGCTGATCCATGGTTTGGCGGGCAGCGGTGCGATGGCGCTTTTTCTGGCAGCCCAACTGGCCGATTGGAGACAGGTGCTGCTGTATACCCTCAGTTTTGGCTTGGGCAGTCTCTTGGGCATGACCTTGGTCTCCTGTGGCATGGCCCTGCCTTTTCTGGCCACCCGTCAAAAACCCCTGCTTCACGCAGGGCTGAGTCTTTTAACCGCCCTGCTCAGTTTGGGATTGGGTGGAGAAATTCTCTGGGCCCTGCTCCATGCATAGTCAGCTCCAACTTCAATTCAGGCAGTGCCAAGGCCAAACCCAACTCAAAACAGCCTTTTGCTCGGGGGCACTCAAGGTCTTTCGCCCCTTTCAGATCGGCCCCTATGCGCTTTTGCAAATCAGCAGCAATGCCCCCGGAATTCACAATGGCGACAGAATTGAAATAGAGATTGAAGTCGAAGCCGGTGCACAGGTCATTCTGCTCCATCAATCGGCGACCAAACTGCACCCCAAACAGGCCCCCGAAGCACGTCAGAACATTCAGATCCAAATCGGCCCTGCGGCACATCTTGAATATTATCCAGGCCTGTGTCTGCCCTTTGAAGGCGCCCATTTTTCACAGACGATCGAGGTCAGTTTAGCCCCCCAGGCTCAGTTTGGATTCTTCGAAGCCTGGAGTGCGGGTCGTCTGGAGCGGGGAGAGGCCTGGCGTTTTAAACAGCTCAGCAGCCTGCTCAGAATCAATCAGCAGGAGTTACCCCTCTACCGGGATGCCTTCGAAATCACTGAAAACAGCACCTTGGCAGGTCTGACCGATGGCTATCCTCTTTGGGCCCATGGCTTCTGGCACGGCTTGCCCAATCCCCCTGCTGCCATGCAGACTCCCCCTGGCGAAGCCACCCTCGCAGGTTGGGGCCCCACCCCAAAAGGCAGCCATTATTACCGGGCCTTGAGCAGGAACAGTCTGGCCTTTCAAAAAACAAACCGCGCCTACCTTGAGCAACGCTGGAAACAGTCTGCAAACCTGTCTATTCCCTGGCAGCGTTATGCCAGTGGCCTGGGGTTTTAAGCAGCAAGAACAGGCTCATGCCCTGTGGCAGCCTGCCAACAACCCAAAAGATCAGTTGCCACCAACTCAATGATATCGGGGTCCAATTTGGATTTTTTTCCCATATCCCGCAAGATTTCAAGAATTTTTTCAGGGGGCAAAGGCCCCCGATAAGGCCGCTCCTGCGCCAAAGCCTGAAAAACATCTGCAACCGCAATAATTCGCGCTTCACGGGAAAGGCTGTTCCGGCGCAAGCCATAGGGATAACCTTCTCCCGTCAGGGTTTCATGATGAAAGGCTGCCCATTCCGCCACCTTTTCAAGCCCATCAATCTGGCGCAGAATCTGATAACTTTCAAAACTGTGGCGCTTCATAATCGCCCGTTCTTTTTCATCCAAAGGCCCCGATTTTTCAAGAATCGAATCGGGAATATTGAGCTTGCCCAAATCATGTAGAAGACCGGCAATTTCAAGCAAATAACAGGTGTGCTCATCCAGCTTGTCGAGCTTGCCAATATAATGCGCCAGTCGGCCTACCCCCAAAGAGTGGCTGGCCGTAAAGGGGCTTTTGGCGTCTACAATCCCGGCAAAAAGACGGGCCACTTCTAAAAACTCATAGGGCGTCATTTCACGCTGTAAATGATGTTCTGACATTTCGCGCAAATAGAGGTTCAAATGCCGCATTTCCAAGGTCAGCCAGAAAAATTCACTGCTTGAAATCTCCAGAAAGACATCCATCAGTTCAGGCTTAAACAGCCGCTTGGCATGTTTTTTCATGGTTTCCTGTATTTCATAACGGGTCAGTAAAAGATCTTGACCGGCATAATGCGCGGCAAAAGCATCCACGCGATCCACCAGAAAAATCAAATTGGAGGCATCCTGAGTTTCAGCTGACAAAGGCAATTCTTTCATGCGTTCCCAAAAGGTATGGTGGTGAAGTACAATTTCAGACAAATGCTTAAAAACAGATTGCTGCTCTAAAAGCGCAAAGCCACGTGTACAGTGGTTGCCGGAATTCTGCCAGTCAAGCTCTTCAATCAGATGGGCATGTTCACGGGTAGAGGAAACACCACAATCGTGCAAAAGTCCCGCATGGTAAACCGTATCCAGTTGCTTTTGCCCCCATCCCAGCTTTCGGGCGCATTCAGTGGCCATAAAAGCCACACGTTTACAATGCTGGTAATCGTCTACGCCCACCAAATCCAGTGTATCTGAGAGCGCAGATACAATCTGGCGAAAATCTATTTTCATCAGCAGCCAAATCCTTAAAAAAGTTTTGTCAAAATCTAATTTCTAAGACAACAAATCCTGTTCTGCGCTTCAATTTTTAAAGCAAACCAGGCCAAGGAGTTGTTTTTTAATAGCTGTGACACAGGAGCAATTACAGGGTTAGTGAAAATAATTATAAATGAGAAGGGCTCCAATTTACAGGACTTCACTGCATATTTAAGGCAAAATTGTTGCAAATATCACACAAGCGTCACATTAATAGAACTCACCCCTTAAATCCAGTCCGCAGAAAGGCCTGAAGCCAGAGCTGAGAAAAGAGCAAAGCAGTCTGCTCTGACCCTTCGGAAAAAAGCGAAAATCTGCTACCATGTGAAAACACCCTGAATACCATTACACAATTTCTGACGCGTACCATCATAAGGAGCAGGCATGAGTTCAAACCTGGGAATGGCCACCGGCGAACTGCAGCATATGCATATTGAAGGAGGCGGTGAAAGTCTCTGGAAAGAAGCCTTTAAACGCCTGCTCAAAGACAGAATCGCCGTCTTTGGCGGAATCGTGATTATTTTATTGGTTCTGCTGGCCATCGCCGCCCCCTGGTTCAGCCCCCATAAACCCCATGCCCAATATGCCAATGGTACTTCAGCCTATGGCATGCCTTTGCCGATTAACAGTTGGGGAAAGCAAATGACCCTGGAGCTGAATCAGCCCCCCAAACGGTTGCTCGTGATTCCTCCCAATGTGGTCTATGTCACCCCCCAGGGTGAAGAGTTTACGGCCCGTGATAATATCAGTTTTCAGCCAGGCCAGAAAACAGCCACTGTGCCTGTGAACCCCGTACGCCCTGAAATGGCAAAGGCCGCGGATAAAAGCAGCCTCAAGCTTGAAAATGCCGAAGACTTGAATTTGCCGATTGCTTCGGCCCAACTTCAGAACGACAAACTCTTTCTTTTGGGCACCGATGCCAGTGGCCGGGATGTGATGAGCCGCCTGATCTTTGGCGCCCAGGTCTCCCTTCAGGTCGGCGTGATTGCGATTGGCCTGGCCGTCATTATTGGCTGTGTCTTGGGGTTGATCTCCGGTTATTTCGGAGGCTGGGTCGATGCCGTGATTATGCGTCTGACAGATATCATGATGGCCTTTCCTGACCTTTTGCTGGTGATGGCAATTGTGGCAGTGATCAATCCCTCACAATTGGGCAACAGCGACCGCGCTTTCGACAAAGCCCTGAACAGCTTCTTTGGCTTGGCCGGTTTTGTGGGGGTGACCCCTGAAGTGATTTTTATCTGTATCGCGATTTCGATCGTCAGTTGGACCCAATACGCCCGCCTGGTGCGCAGTCAGGTTTTAACGGTCCGCGAAATGGAATTTGTGGAAGCCTCCCGTTCCTTGGGGGCCCGTGACACGTATATTATGTTCAAACATATTCTGCCCAATGTGGCTGCCCCGATTATTGTCGTCGCCACGATGGGCATTGCCGGGGCGATCATGACCGAGGCTTCACTGAGCTTTCTCGGCTTTGGGGTCAAGGTGCCCACCGCCAGCTGGGGCAGCATGATCAACGATGGCTTGGGCTATTTCCGCGATGCCCCCCTGATTCCGCTGGTACCAGGCCTGGCGATCGCCATCACGGTCTTTGCGTTCAATCTCTTTGGCGATGGCGTGCGTGACGCTCTCGACCCCCGTTTGAAATAAATCCTGAGTAGGTTTTGCTATGTCCCGTAAAACACTTGTTCTGACCACCGTTCTTCTCGCTTTGGGGGCCTGTGCTCCCCTGGCACACCCCCCACTGCGCCCGGCAGCACAGCTTCAGGCCCAAGCCAGCCAGGAAAGTCTGCCCACCACACTGAGCGAGAAACAATATCTGGATTTATCGATCAAAACCATCCGCGAAGATCTCGACCAGGGCTCAGAAGCCAGCCTTCAGGCTTATCTCGACTGGGGCAAAAGCCAGCCTGAATATTTCAAAGGCTCACGCAATACGATTGGCCAGGCCATCTTGACCACCCTGCGCAGCCGCAAAGGGCCCGGCTCCCAGCGTATTGCCGAATTAGAAACCCTTTTAAAAACCCCGGTTCAAGGCGTCAGCCCTGAGGCCTATCGTGCGATTGATTTCAAGCGCGACCAGGGGGTTCACAAATCCAAACTTGCAGAATGGTGGTATTATACCGGCCACCTGCAAACCAGCTCAGGCACTCCCTATGGCTATGAACTCTGTTATTTCAGAGTTGCACCCGTGATCAATTTCGCCCACCTGGCAGTCACCGACGAAAAAAATCAGCGTTTCAGCTATGAACGCAATTTCTACCGTCCTTCAGCCGTTTCCTTTGCGGCGGATAAAAACCAGGTCAAATACGGCCCCCTGCTCAGCGATCAAACCGGCCCCTTTGCCTATACCCTGAGTTTTCCCATAGGCGGGCATTTCAAGCTGAACCTGAAAATGGAAGCCGAAAAACAGCCCCTGATGATCAATGGCAATGGCCTGATCGACATGCCCGAAGGGCTGGACTCCTATTATTATTCCCTAACCCGCCTGAAAACCTCAGGCACAATTGAAATCGACGGGCAAAGCCAGGCCGTGACGGGCCAATCCTGGATGGATCACCAGTGGGGGCATTTCGTGGCCCTGCGAATCGGCTGGGATTGGTTCTCTTTCCAGATGGACGATGGCAGTGAATACAATCTGTTTGGTTTCCGCAAGCGCAATGGTGAAAAACTGGAGCGCTATGTCAACGGTTTTGACAGCCGCAACCAACAGGTTCAAGGCAAGGGCTTTAAGATTGAACGCCTGCAATGGTGGAAAAGCCCACGCACCGGCCGCATGTATGTCACCCGCTGGCGCGTGACCCTGCCCCAGACCGGCGAAGTCTTTGAAGTTGAGGCCGTGCAACCCGATCAGGAAGTTGCCGCCGTGAAACCCTATGATATCGCCCCCACCTATTGGGAAGGCCGTTGCCGAATCACCAAGATTCGCCCCGATGGCACGCGGATCAGTGGCTTGGGCTATACCGAGCATTTTGACTATACCCGTCAGATTGGCGCAGACTAAGTTTCAGCCAAATTTGGGTTTTCAGACCGGTGAAAAGGAACTTCTCACCGGTCTTTCTGTTTTCAAAAAAAGAAAAAGGCGGGAATCAAACCCGCCCGATAGCGTAGAGAGTAGAGAAAAACTTTTACAAAGGCCTATTGATGCGCCTTGTGGTAGAGATAATAGCCTCCAGCGGCTAAGCCTGCAGCTGCCAGGCCAACGCCTACAGCCACACCTGCAGCAGCCACTTTGGGGCCACCGACAGTCGAAATCAGTTTTGAAAGGGCAGGGCCCGTGGGAACTTTCAGACCTATAGCGGTCAGTTTGCCCGCAATCAGCTGGGCTGTGCCATAGCCCCCCAAATTGGAGAGCGGCGCACCCAAGGTGGCAGTAATCGCAGTTAAAGCACCCGCAGTGCCTACGGTACCCACAGCACCACCGATCAAAGCGGCTTTGCCCAGATAGAGCTTTTTAGATATATCCACAGGCTGAGCGGGCGTTTCCTGAACGGGAGCCGGGGCCTCTTGAACGGGAGCAGGCGTTTCCTGTACCGGTGCGGGAGTCGGAGGCTCTTGAGGCGCAGGGGTTTCTTGAATCGGTTGAGCAGGCTGTTCAGCTGCGATCGGCAAGGTCAAAACCTGTTTGGGGTAAATCAAATCTGGATTTTTAATCTGGTCTTTGTTTAAATTGTAAATCGCATTCCAACGGGTCGGGTCGCCCAATTTGGCTTTGGAAATATTCCAGAGATTATCGCCTTTTTTTACGGTATAGGTTTGCAGTTTATCGCCACTCTGCAAAGCAGATTCAGGAGCTGACTGAGCAATAGCTTGTTCAGCAGGGGCCGATTTGGGAGCCACTGCCGGGGCAGGTAGGACGGGCAAAGAAGCAGATACTTGTAAATTCGACATGGTTCTCAACTCTCTTTTCGCAAACTCTGTATACAACTCTTTTCGTAGCTTGCCCCGCGCAACTGAACTCAAGCTGCTTAGAATTAAATGAATTTTACAAATTACTTAACCATCCTTAACCTTTGAGCGGCCTTGATTTCAGCAAAACCCCGCTTTTAAAAAACAGGTTAATCCGGCAAAATTGCCCTCTGGCACGAAAGATCTAACAGCTTCTGTGCGATAATTCTTATCAGAGCCATTTTATCCAGTAAAGGATTTCCTCCTATGCCGAATTTGAATGTCAACGGGCGCACAGTCGACCCCAACAGTATCCGCAAGATCTCCGTTCCTGAAGGAGAAACCCCCAAATCCTATCTTCAGAAAAACGAAGCCCTGATTCGTAAAAATTTTAAAGACGAGCTCTATTTTGAGCAAAACGGGGATCTCTTTGTTACCGAAGATCGTTTTATTGTCGAAAGCATGGGCGGCAACCTCAAAGACGCCAAACTGCGCATGGGTGCAGTTCCTGCTGTCGCCTTGATGCTCGACAATGAACCCGACTCCCATAAAATTACCGATCTGGAAATCACTGGCGCTCCCACTGAAACCGAATGGCTCAAAAAAGAACTGGGGCTCAAAAAGGGTGACCACGTCAATTTGCACGATTTGCAAAAAAAGGCAGATGTTCTCTTCCGTTCCAATCGCTTTTTAAACGTCAATTTTGTGCCTGAAGCCTCCGAGAAGGGCATCAAACTGCGGCTAGATGTGACTGAAGTACCCAAAGAAATCAAATTCCATGGCGCAGAGCCGGGCCAGGAAACCAAACTGAAAGCCCTCTTTCCCCAACCTCTGACCCAGGAAAATATCGCCAAAGGCATGCAGGCCGTTCAAGATCTGCAAGACAAAGACACCCAATCTCTCCTGCGTGGCCTCGACTTTAAAATCAACGGCAATCAACTGGATGTCATGATTTCAAAGGCGCAAATCCCCCAGCGCATGACCTTTGCGGGCATGAGCACCCAAGAAGCAAGTTCTGTCGAGCCCTTCTTTCAAAAGCCCCTGAACTATGAAAACATTGAAAAAGGCATGGAGAATATGCGCAAGCATTTCGCCAAACAAGGCTATATCCTGCCCACCCTTGAATTCAATGTCAAAGGCGAAGACCTCACGATTCAGATGAGCAAAGCCCCGATGCCCACCCGCATAGAGATCAAAGGGGCCACGGTTTATTCCGAACAGGAAATCAAGGGCATGTTTAAAGAACCTCTGACCATGGAGCATATCCAAGCCGGCCTGCGCGAACTTGAAAAGAAATACAATGACGATGGCTATGTACTCATGCCTCCTGAAGGCGTTTCTGCCGACCTCGACAAGGGCGTGCTCTCGATTCAGGTACGCGAAGCCAAGCTCAGCAGCATCGAATTGAGTGGCAATGACAAAACCAAATCTGATGTGATTATGCGCGAAATGCGCCAGCATGCAGATAAACCCCTGAATATGAAAACCCTCGATCAGGACTTGCAGCGCGTGGCTGGCACCGGTTTGTTTGCCAATGTCAACAAAACCGTTGAACCCGACCCTCAAAACCCAGACAAAGTCAAAGTTCGGGTGCATACCGCTGAAGAGAAAATGTCGAGTTTGAATGTGGGCGCGGGCTACAGCATGAGCAATGGCCCCTTCGGAACCGCCAGCCTGAATCTTGGCAACGTAGCAGGCATGAATCGCAAGGTCAGCATTGATGGCACGCTGGGAACCAAGGTTTGGGGCGGGGGCTTGAGCTATTATGATCCCTGGATGTTTGAAGGCCGTACGTCCTTTGGCGCCAGTGTCTACCACCGCCAATGGCAGGGGCCCTATTCCGACGAAACCCGTACAGGAGCAAAAGTCAGCCTGGGCAAACCCCTGGGAGATATTTACGATTCTCCCTGGCGGGCCGATGTTACCCTCAGCGCCGAACGGATTGGCATTGACGACCAATACAGCGTCAGCGGCACGGGCACCGATTATCGCGTGGGTGTGCGCCCCTCAATAACCTACAGTACCCTCGATGACCCTGTTATGCCCCACAAAGGCACCAAATTCCAGGCTGGCGCAGAACCCGTCTGGGTCAGTGGCCGCGTGATTGGCAAATTCGATGCCAGCGCCAGCCACAATATTCCCCTGGGCGAACGCTTTACCCTGACAGGCAGTGTTCAGGGCGGCACGATTTTAGGCGATGCACCGCTCTATGAAAAATACAATAATGCCGGTTTGGGACGCACCCTGATGGGATGGGAATCAGACGGCAAATTGGTCGGCAATAACTATGCCATGGCCAGTACCGGTGTCAACGCTCAAATTTGGGGCCCTGTGAGTGCCACCGCCAAATTGACAGCGGGTGACTATTTTGATGGCACCGATATTCACCCCAAAGTCGGCGCAGGTGTAGGCGTCAATGTCAAAATCGGGAATTTTGGCGTGCTCAACGCAGGCTATGGTTTCAAATTGGTTGGCAAAGAAAAGGGCGACAGCCCCGGTGCCTTCCATTTGGGCTTTGGCATTCCCTTCTAAAGCTGAAACGACATACTTAAAAGCCCCCTGGTTTCAGGGGGCTTTTTGCTGGGCAAAACGTGCCCGACTCAGTGAGGGCTTAATAGCTGAGCCCCCCGGCGCAAGATTTCCTGATAAAGCCGATAGGTATCCAAAAGACTTTCACGGCTCAACCACTCATCGGGGCGATGTGAATTGCCGCCAACCGGAGCCAAACTCAAAACAGGAAAGCCCACCAATGCAAGAATATTTTCATCGGCCACAGAAACGCCCATCACCTCGGGCAAAGCCTGCCCCCGCAAGCGGGTAAACAAATCTTGGATCTGTTTGACCAGGGGATGATACGGTGAAACCCAATAACCGGGAGCCATCGGCGTGGGGCGGTCCAAAGGTGACACACACAAATCGGCTTGGGTCCAGACCTGCAAAAAACTCTGTAAACGTTTTTGCAAACCCTCTTGGGTCGTGCCCGGATGCACAAGACAAGAGAGCACGACTTCACAGTGCGAGGGCACACTGAATTCAGCTTGCCCCCCCTGAATCTGACGCACCAGCATCTCTTCTGCTCCCCATTCCGGGTGGCGCGAGAGCAATAAATCCGGCAATTTCTGCAGGGTTTTGGCGGCCTCTTCAATGGCATTTAAGCCTTGTCCAAACAACGCTCCGTGAGCGGTTTCACCTTCAAAGACAAGCCGGTAGCTGAAAGAACCTCTGCGCCCCAACCCCAAACAGGGATAAGCGGTGTCCACACTCATTTCAGGCACCAAAGCCAGGGCCACATCCTCCAACCAGCCGGAACGCACCAAGGTCCAGGCCCCTTCAGACCAAAGCTCTTCATCGACACCCAAGGCGATTTTCAGACGATAGCCCTGAAATTTAAACTGCTGAGCCACTTCCAGAATCAAGGCCATGCCGCCTTTCATGTCTGAAACCCCCAGCCCGGTCATGCGATCGCCTTCTGTTTTTAAAACAAAGGGGTCTTTCCAAGTCTCTGCTGGCATAACGGTATCCAAATGGGCATAAAGCAGAATCGCCTGTTCACCCTCACCAGCTTCGGCCAGAAGATTAAAGCGGTTTTCTCCTTCAAGATACTGACGCTCTGTTTGAAAGCCTGCTTCTTGCAAAAAACGCTCACACCAAATCGCAAGGGCCTGCTCCTGGCCTGTGACCGACGGAATTGAAATCAGTTCGGCAAGCGTTTCAAAAAGCTGCACTTAATCCCCCGTTGCAACGACCTGGTTATCACGCAATACATTCCAACGCTTGTCCACACGCTGAATCTGCATCACGGTCTGGCCGTTCTGCTGAATATCCACGGTATTTGTAAAACCTGAGGCATCGACTGTGCCAAATCCATTATAGGCTTTGCCCTGAAAAACCGTATCAAAACTGATCTGGCCCTGGGTCAGCGTCCCCTCCAGATTGGCCTTGCCATCTACGCGCAGACCAATTTTCCCCAAGGCCGGATGGCCGGTATTTTCACCGCTGCCAGACAAGCTGGTTTCAATGTCTCCCCGCAGAGGAATCTGGCGGGGGACTTCGCCTTTGAGGGTCAGACTGAGCGTACCCAAGGTATTGGAGGGCGTTTGCGCCACACTCAGTTCATAATAGGCAAAATCAGCGGGGAAGGCTTTGGCAGGAAAAGGTTCCGCAGCCCCATAATTGGAGATCGCCAGCACATCAAAGGCATAGGGCTTGCCTTCACCATTTTTAAAACTCAGGGTATAGTTGCTGCGGTAAACAGGATCAAAGGTGGTATAGTCGGTACCATTGAAGAACCAATCAGGCAAACCGCTGCTGTTGCTGCTTTTGACATTGAAATAAATAAAGTTTTCAACCTGCTGGCGACGGGTACTGATCGCACGGGTGGTCACCAACATGCGTGAGGTTTCCTGGGCAATGCTGATCATGCGCGTGGCCAGGGCAATCAGCCCTTCTTCAGTGCTGATTTTGTATTCATCCGGGGCGGCAGATGCCACCGGTTTAATCAATTCTGGGCGCACCCCCTGTATGACCTGGGGAACCCAACAGCCTGTCAGACTGGCCATGGCCAAGAGGGTCAGCGAAATTGTATTGCGTTTCATATTCGGAATCAGCCCTTTACTTGATCTTCTGCAGAGAAACACGCCCCAAAGGGAATATGCTCAAATCTGTGCTAAAAGCGCAGCATATGCATCATACCACGATGCGGGAGCGGCAAAAATGGAGCCTTAGTTTTCAAGGGTTTCAAGCGCCAGTTCGGCCAACCCCACCCGTTCCTGTGCCAGACCCAGGTCTTGCAACTGGTCACGGCAATAGACATGGTTGATAGCCGCCAGCCGCAGATTGAGCCGATCCAGAGCCAGGGTATCCGGCAGTTCAAGGGCTTCCAGCGCACCTGGCTCCGTAAAATTCAAGGGGCAGACATCGAGCAAAACTTCGCCCTCGGCAGCTGCTTCTTCATCCTGAAAATAAACCGGCAGGCCGTGGGTCCGGCAAATCACCGGGCGCTGGGCATAGACAGTACAGAGATCATTGAGCAAAAGCGCACAGTGCGTTTGTGCTTCGGGTGCGGCCAGCGCCTGGCGGGCCTGGGCCAAAACCTGGGCTTGCTGCTCGGGAGCCAAGGCTTTCAGAGCGGTTTTGAGGGCATCCGCTTCGACCTGAAAGACCCCCAAACCAGGCAGACAACAGCCACTGCAACCGGCCTGACAACTCAAATGCGCAGCATGCTTTGTGCTCAAGGCTTCGCAAAGGCCTTCAAGGTCGTTTAAAAGTTGGTGATAAGGTTCAAAAAAAGGCATGGTTGCACTATATCTGATTTTTTCAGGGGTGGGGAGAGGACACGGATCTGCCAGATCAAAGAATAGCTTGGTCTGAAAGGGAGCATTCTATATTGAAATAGATCATTCTAATTGGAGAGAGATAGGGGCCACAGGCCCGCTGGCTTTTTCTTTCCATCATGTGCTTCTTCGAAATTATTTCTGAAGTAATTCACAGTCTAAAAACAAATCAATAGTCAAAATCTATCATAAATAACAAAACAAACGATTTTACTTATCAAAAGAAATCTGTCATGATCAGAGCAACGAAAAGAAAGAAGGCAAAACACCATTTTAGAGGCTTTTCAAGCCTTGCTGCTGCATCAGCGTGAAATACAAAAACAAGCGGCTGAAGCCGGTGATGAAGGCACAGCCTCATTGCTCAGCGATTATATCAAGCAGCAAGAAAAACAGGTTTGGATGTACGCCGCTTACCAAGGCTGAAACCCGAGGCAAGAATTTGGCAGAAACCAGGGATAAGCATTAAAATAGGTTTATTCCTGGTATTCTTCCTGAGGTAGTCTTTATCATGCGTGCATCCCGAACCTTGCTAACCTTGCTGGCCTGCGCCACGGCATTCAGCGCCTGCCAGAATCAGCCCTTTTCAAGCCCCCTTTCACGGGCCTCGGCCCCGCTGCAACAGAACAGCGTTTCAAGTTTTTTACAACACACCCTTCTGAACCAGTACCAGGCCCAGTTTCAAGAGCATGATCTCAACCACAATGGCCGCCTGGAACCCCAGGAATTGCCTCACGCCCCGCAGACCTTCAGCCGCTTGGATCGCAACCGGGATGGTTTTCTAAGCCCCGAAGAAGCGCAACCCGAAAGCAGCTTTCTGCGCCGACAGGGTGAGTTTCTGCTCAAAGAACTGCGCACGGCCTTTGAAAGCAAACACAGTGGCAGTGAGGATCCCCAATTGGAAATGCCCTTGGAAAACAGCTACGCCCAATTTGAAAATGCCTTTCTCAGCCAGACCGAAACCTTCCGCAGCAGCATGGAACAGAACAACACACCTCAAACAACGGGTCGCACCCCTGTGCTGCTGGTGCCCGGTTATGCCGAACCCAGTTGGTATTTTATGTATGGTATTTACCGCGACCTGAAAAAAGCGGGTTGGCCGGTCGAAGGCATCAATCTTTTCCCCAATTTTGCCTCAGCCGAAGAACAGGCCGCCAAGGTCAAGGCCAAAGCCGAAGCCCTGATGAAAAAATATGGCAGCAAAAAAGTCAATCTGGTTGTTCACAGTTTTGGCGGCCTGATCAGCCGCTATTTTATTCAGGAAAGGGGCGGCAACCAGGCCGTCGAAAATCTTGTCACGGTCGCCACCCCCCATTTGGGTACTTATACCGCCTACCTGGGGCCCGGTCAGAGTGCCGTACAATTGCGTCCTGAAAGTGAATTTATTCAAAAGCTGAATGCCCAGGGCTTTACCCGCCCCCCCGTCAAATACACCTCGATTTGGTCCAATCTCGATGAGATTGTGATTCCTCCCAAAAACTCGATTATGCCGGACTCAGAGGTACAATACGTGCCCTGGACAGGTCATTTAACGATCATGTTCAGCAAACGTACCTACGCCCATATCCGCCAGGCGCTCGAAAAACCAACGCGCCGATAAGCTTGCCGTAAAGCGCTTCGCTTTCTAAAATAGGGGGAGGGCGTTCAAGCAAACGCCGCCTTAAAGTACTGCCCCAAGTGATAACGGCGCGAGGAGGAAACCATGTCCGGCAAAAAAGCCAAAGTGATCTATAAATGCCCGCATGTGCGTAAAAAAGTCTGCGTAGACGTGGAAAATGAATTGGAAAAAGGCCTGCTCGGAAGTAAAATTACCGCTCAGACCGTCATCGCCTGTGATCTTCAGGCCATGGGAGGCTGCAATATGCGCCTGGATCGTTTTGACTGCAAGTGCCCCGCATTGGCCCAAGCCCTCAAGTGCAGCCTGAAATGAAATACACCGATTACTATGCCAGTCTGGGAATTGAAAAAGGCGCAAATGAAAAAGAAGTTCGCCAGGCCTATCGCCGCTTGGCCAAGGATTGCCACCCCGACACCCACCCTGGTGATAGCAAAGCCGAAGAAAAATTCAAGCAGATCACCGAAGCCTATGAAGTGCTCAGCGATCCTGAAAAACGTTCTCGCTATGATCAACTGGGTGCCAATTGGCAGGATTTTTCAGATTTTGCGGAGTCTTTTGGTGCCCACCAGCGCAACAAGCACCGGGTAGAATACAATTCAGAGCTCTTTGATCTGCCCTTCAGCGATTTCTTTGAAACCTTTTTTGGCGATCAGGCCGGTGGGATCTGGGATAAACACGCCCCCGATCTGCGCCAGGAAGCTCCTTCACAATTTCATGCCAAAAACCAAAACACTGCCAATTCAGAGATCAGCTATACTGCCCAGGTAACCCTCGAAGAAGTTCTCAATGGCACCAAACGCCGCATTCAATTGCATGAAGATGACGATTTCAAAACCCTGGAAGTGAAAATTCCTCCGGGCGTCAAAGAGGGGTCGAAAGTCAGAATTGGCAATCCTGAGCACAATCTCTTTCTCGAAATTCATCTGCGCCCCCACCCTCTGTTTAGCAGCGAAGGCCTCAATTTACATGGCAAACTCAAAATCATGGACTATGAGGCAATGCTGGGAGCGAGTAAACCTGTAGGAACACTGACCGGCAATATTCAAATGAAAATCCCGCCCGGCAGTCAATCCGGGCAGGTCTTCCGGGTCAAAGGTCAAGGGCTTCCTCAGTTGAAAAATCCTGAAGAACGCGGGGATCTGATGATCACACTCGAAGTAAAAACTTCCCGCAACCTGGGTGAAGAAGAGCGTCAGCTGATCGAACGCTTTCAGGTACTGCGAGAGGCCAAACCGCTTTAATCTTTGAGAGCCACGCGAAAATTCGCTTCGGTACAGGCCCGAATCTCTTCAAGACTGAGATCCGGGTCTTTTTCAATCAGCACCAGTTCACGGCCCTGTTTATCCACTTCAAAAACGGCTTTTTCAGTGATCACCAGATCAATACAGCTTTTGCCTGTTAAAGGCAGGGTACATTCTTTCAGCAGCTTAGAAGCGCCACTCTTGTCATTGTGGGTCATGACCACAACCACACGCTGCGCACCCGCCACCAGATCCATTGCGCCGCCCATGCCTTTGATCATTTTGCCCGGCACCATCCAATTGGCAATGTCTCCGGCCTGAGAAACTTCAAGCGCCCCCAAAATCGCCAGGTCAATATGGCCGCCCCGAATCATTGAAAACGAGGTGGCGCTGTCAAAATAACTCGCCCCTGGCAAAGCCGTGACAGTCTGTTTACCGGCATTGATCAAATCGGCATCGACTTCTCCATCCTCTGGAAAAGGCCCAATGCCCAGGAGCCCATTTTCAGAATGCAGCACCACGGTCATGCCTTCAGGCACGTAATTGGCAACCAGAGTGGGAATCCCAATACCCAGATTGACATAATAACCATCGCGCAGCTCTTGGGCTGCCCGTTTAGCGAGTAGTTCTCTGCTCGATCCGCTTTTCATAGTGGGCTCCTTTCAAAAGCATATTTACAAAAATACTGGGAGTATGCACCTGATCGGGGTCTAAATCACCCACAGGCACCAATTGCTCAACTTCGGCAATCGTGATCTTGCCGGCAGTGGCAACAGGGGCATTGAAATTACGCGCCGTTTTGCGGTAAATCAAATTGCCGTGGGTATCTCCCAGATGTGCCTTAACCAAAGCCAAATCGCCACGAATGGGCTTTTCAAGCACATACATGCGCCCGTCTATTTCACGGGTTTCTTTGCCTTCGGCCACAGGGGTGCCGTAACCTGTAGGGGTATAAAAACCACCTATCCCTGCTCCCCCCGCACGCAAACGCTCGGCCAGCGTTCCTTGGGGCACAAACTCGACTTCCAATTCGCCATCGAGAAACTGTTTTTCAAAGAGCTTGTTTTCGCCGACATAACTCGAAACCATTTTGCGAATCTGACGGGTTTGCAAAAGCAGTCCCAGGCCAAAATCATCGACACCGGCATTGTTGCTGACCACTGTCAGATCCTTGACGCCCAGCTCACGCAAAGCCAGGATTAAATTCTCAGGAATACCACAGAGACCGAATCCCCCCACAAGTACCGTGGCCCCATCTTTGAGACCGACCTGTTCGAGAGCTTCGGCTGCTGACTGAACGACTTTCTTCATGCGCAGCCCCCTTTGGGTGATGCGCCCAGTATAACATAGGAAAAAGAGTCAAAGCCGCCCAGGATCTAGCTTTCAAAAAAATGTTCCAAATCTGCTTGCTGCGGGGCTTCCACCTGATCGTGCATTTGTTACAATTGAAAGGACGAAAGAAAACAAAAGGAGCCCTGAGTGACACGCGCGATCTATCCTGGCAGTTTTGATCCCGTCACCAATGGCCATCTCGATATCATGGAAAGAGCCGCCCATCTTTTTGATGAGGTGATCGTAGCGGTGTCTACCAATATTGCCAAAAAATGCACCTTCAGTGTGGAGGAGCGTCAGGAAATGATTCGCCAAAGCACCCAACATTTGCCCAACCTTAAAATTGATGGTTGTGATGGTCTGATTGTAGACTATGCCCGCCAGGTTCAGGGCAATGTGATTATCCGGGGGCTGCGTGCCGTCTCTGATTTTGAGATTGAACTCAAAATGGCCCTGATGAACAAACATCTCAACCCCGAAGTGGATACGGTTTTTCTGATGCCCAAGGCAGAATACATGTTTCTGAACTCCAGTTTGATTCGTGAAATCGCTGGATTTGGAGGAAATATTTCAGATTTTGTCTCTCCTTGTGTTGAAGAATTGCTCAGAAAAAAATATAATAGTATTAAATAAAAGATAAATGTAAGTTAAAAAATGATAAATCAAAATGAAATTGCTCCCGCCATGGCCCCTGCAGCCCCCAGTTCTGCTGATACCACCCTCGCGTTGGTACAGAAGATTGAAGAAGTGATCGTCAACAGCATGAAAGTGCCGTTTACCTCACGCGTCGTGGTAGACGAAGAGGATATCTTTGAATTGATCGACCGGATTCGTGAGGTTTTACCCTCTGAAATCGTTCAGGCCCAGCAGATCATTGCCCAAAAAGAGTCGATTATCAACGAAGCCCAAAACAAAAGCAAACAGATCATTGAACTTACCAAAGAAAAATCACGCCAATATTTACAGGAACACGAACTGGTTCGTCAGGCCATGAAACTGGCCGATGAAACCCGTAAAAATGCAGAAGCAGAATGCCGTCAGCAACGCTTTGAAGCAGACAAATACAGTGAAGAAGTCCTGGCCACCCTTGAAGACAAGGTCACTCAAGCCTTGAGCATGGTTCAGGCAGGCCGTAGAAACCTGTCCCGCAATATGGAAACCACCGCCCGCTCACTCGGCGTATAAAACAGTCAAAAAGAGGAATAAAGCCATGTACCCACGTGCCAGTGGCATTTTACTGCATCCCACATCCCTGCCTGGCCCCTTCGGCATCGGCGATCTGGGCGAAATCGCCTATGATTTTCTCGACTTTATGGCAGAAACCGGGCAAAAGCTCTGGCAGGTCATGCCCTTGGGCCCCACAGGTTATGGAGATTCTCCTTATGCCTGTCTCTCAGCCTTTGCGGGCAACCCCCTCCTGATCAGCCCGCAAAAACTGGTTGAAAAAGGGTTGCTTTCACCTGAAAGTCCGGCCTTGCAAAACTATCCTGAATTAAGCCGCGAAAAGGTCGAATTTGAAGCCGTAGCGGCTGCAAAAAAAGAAATTTTTGAAGATTCATTTGCCCATTTTCGCAGCTATGCCAGCATTTCTGAGCGCAAACGCTTCAATAATTTCTGCCAATGTCAGCAAAACCACAATTGGCTGCACAATTACGCCCTCTTTGCCTCGTTAAAAGAACACTATGCCGGCGAGCCCTGGGACAAATGGAATGCAGGCCTGATCCGTCGGGATCCTGACACGGTTTCAGAATTTGAACAGGTTCTGGCCGAACGGATTCTCTACCACAAATACCTGCAATACCTCTTCTATACCCAATGGAATGAACTGCGCAGCTACGCCCATCTCAATGGTATTCATATTATTGGGGATATGCCCATCTTCCTGGCCCATGACAGTGCCGATGTCTGGGCACACCAGTCGCTCTTTCATCTCGATGCCCATGGCAAACCCACCGTCGTGGCAGGCGTTCCCCCTGACTATTTTTCGGCCACAGGCCAGCTTTGGGGCAACCCTCTGTATCACTGGGAAGCCATGGCCAAAGACAACTATGCCTGGTGGGCAGAACGCTTCCGTGTCATGCTCAATCTGGTGGATATTGTCAGACTCGATCATTTCCGGGGCTTCGAAGCCTATTGGGAAATTCCCGCCGGCGAAGAAACCGCAATCAATGGGAAATGGGTCAAAGGGCCGAATAAAGCCTTCTTCAAAGCCATGCAGAAAGCCCTGGGCAACCTGCCCTTTATTGCCGAAGACCTGGGCGTGATTACGCCTCCTGTCGAAGATCTACGTGACAGCTTTGGCTTTCCTGGCATGAAAGTATTGCAGTTTGCCTTCGACGATACCCCTGAAAACGCATTTTTGCCCCATAACCATATCGCCAATAGCGTGGTCTATACGGGCACCCATGATAACCAAACCACCCTGAGTTGGTTTGAAGATCGGCCCGAAAAGGTCAAACAGTTTATCTTGGGCTACCAGGGCAGCAACGATGCCAATTTTATCCATTGGCAGCTGATTCGTCTGGCCCTATCTTCTGTCGCCAATACAGTCTTGATTCCGCTTCAGGATATTCTCGGCCTGCCCGACGAAAGCGCGCGGATGAATACGCCCGGCAAAGCAGAAGGCAATTGGAGCTGGCGTCTCAAGGAAGAAGATCTGACGTCTGAAGTCGCCCATACCCTCAAACATTGGACCCAACTCTATAACCGCTGATCTCAAGCTCAAAACAAACTGGGAAAGCCTGGTCAGCTCTTTTTGCCAGGATCCCAGTTTGCGTGAGCGCAGCTTCAATGAGCTTGTGCATCGCTATACAGAGCCCCACCGGGCCTATCATACGCTTGAACATGTCTCCGCCCTGCTCGATTTGTGGATGCGCTATGGCGCTCTGGTTTCAGATCTACAAAGTGTCGGCTTGGCGATTTGGTTCCACGACGCGATTTACAACCCCCGCCGCCCTGGCAACGAGCTAAAAAGCGCCAAACTCTCCTCCCGCCATCTGCAGCGCATGGGTGCACCTCATAAACTTCAGAAACGGGTCTTTGAACTGGTTTTAGCCACCGCTGGCCACCAGGCAGCAGCCAACGATGGCGATGCCCTCTTTTTTCTGGATTGTGACCTGTCGATCCTGGGGGCACCTCCAGCAAGCTATCAGGCCTATACGCAGAAAATCCGGCAGGAATACTATTTTGTGCCTTTTTTTCTGTATAAAAAAGCACGTAACCGCCTGCTACAGACATGGCAAAACAAACAGCTCTTTCAGACCCCAGAACTCAGGTCTGTCTGGGAGAGCCAGGCCCATGTCAATCTTGCAGAAGAACTGCGCCAATTCTCCTGAGCCCCCGAGCGCTGTCTGCTTCTGTTTTGCCTCTCCAGACTGGTACAATGCATGTGTTTAAACCTAAGAAAAGCAATTCTGAAATCATGACCCAATTATTAACACCCATTATTGCCCTAGATGGTCATGCCGGAGCAGGAAAAAGTACAGTTGCGGGCGAAGTCGCCCAACGCCTCGGCTTTTGGCATGTCAATACGGGCCTGTTTTACCGCGCCCTGACCTGGAAAGTTCTGCAAACCGGTCTGGCCCCTGAAAATCAGCCGCAGATCGAAGCCCTTTCCCGCCAGGTTCAAATCCAGGTCAAAGAAGATGCCAGCGGCCAACAACATGTCTGGCTCGATGGCAAAGAAATCAGCCACGAAATACGCACCCCTGAAATCAACCGCAATATTTCACTGATCTCAGCCTATGCGGGCGTACGAGAAGCAATTACCCACCAATTGCGCCATATTGAACACCCCCAAGGCATTATCATGGATGGACGGGATATCGGCACAGTTGTTTTTCCCCATGCCACCCTGAAAGTTTTTCTGACGGCTTCGGTTGAAGAGCGGGCCCGCCGTCAATACCAGGATGCCCAGGCCCAGGGCCAGGAAATCAGCCTTGAAGAATTAAAACAGGCCATCGCCCGTCGCGATCGCATGGATTCGGAAAGATCGGTAGCCCCTCTGCGTCAGGCAGAAGATGCCGTTCGTGTAGATTCCACAGGACTTTCGCCTGAAATGGTGATCCGTCAAATCTTAGACTTGTGGGCCCAACACGCGATCAGCGTCAAAGCACCTTAAAACAAAGGGCAAAAGCCGAAGCTTACACGTCAAAATAAAACCGCCTTTGAGCAGTTTTAACTGTTCAAAGGCGGTTGAAAAATAGAAAGCGTTTAAAGCACGAAGCCCGCCCCGACCTGAAAGCCAAAGATATTGGATAAGGTGCGGTCGGTAATGCTGCCACTGCCCAACTGAGCCGGGGCCTGCCACCAGTAAAAACCGGCCAGGAGATCAAGATTAGGCAAAAGGCGATAGTTCATCTCTGTATAAATTCTGTGCAGCGTTAAAGTAAAGGGCGAGACATTGCTGACTTGGTTGGCCAAATGCAGAACCGGCACATTAAAACCATAATCAACAGAGATGCGCGCTACTTCAGGATAAAGCCAATATTCAAGCCTGACACCCGGTTCAAACCCGATGAGATGTTGCTGTACATTCGGGGCCATGGCAAACATATCGCGAAAATGGGCTTGGGGAATCAGCGCAAAATTTTCCCAGGCAAAGCGATAGCCTACGCCCGCACTGATTTCATTGTAATTGGGATAACCTGCCACCTGCGAAGCTGAAAGAAAGCGTTCAAGTGTCGCTGGGCTGGTATTGAAAAAATGATGAAAATGGGCATCGAGAACATAACCCTGTTGCCGATCCGTTTCAGAAGCCAGAAGCTGACGATAGGCCAGGCGCAACATCATGGAACGGGAAATATCATTGATGCCCTGATCTAAAAGAGAAAACTGAAATTCAGTGGTTTTGGGAGTGGGCGCACCGGGTGTCTTCACGGGAAAAACCGGTGAATCATCTTCTTGGGCACGAACACCCGTGGAAAGAGCCAAACACAAACTGCTGGCCAAAACGGCAATTGCTACAAATTTGGAGGTAAGTTTCATGAAGATAGTATCCTGCTGTAGGCTGAATGGATTCATTATACCCAGGCTGGAGACAAATCCCAAGCAAGTGGGTTCTGCTCTGTTTGAAAACCTGTGCTCGTTTGATTTTCTTACCGTAACATTTCTCTTATCTTAACCTAAACATAAGAAAGGTTTGAGCAGATCAACCGGACAATAACTAAGAATAGCGTTGAGGTAAGAAACTATGAAAAAAGCATTTCTTCTGTCCCTCCTGTCCCTACAGGCTGCTCTGCTCATCGGTTGCAGTCGCAATCCCAATTCTGTCATGCCCAATCAGGCAGTGAGCGCACCTGGTGCAGCACTGCCGACCACTGGCACAGGCGCTGGTTACAGCGACCCCTACGGTGCAGGTGCAGGTTATGGTACCGGCACAGGTACTGGCTACAGCGACCCCTACGGCGCAGGTGCCGGAACAGGTTATGGCACCACCCCCGGTTATGGTACTGGCACAGGCACTGGCTACACGGATCCCTACGGTGCGGGCGCCGGAACAGGTTATGGCACCACTCCCGCCTATGGCACCGGCGTCGCCGGTTGTGGCGGAGCGGGTTCTGCCTATGGTACCGGCACAGCTTATGGCACCACCCCTGGTTATGGTACCGGCACAGGTACTGGCTACACGGATCCCTACGGCGCAGGTGCCGGAACAGGCTATGGCACCACCCCTGGATACACTGATCCCTATGGTGCTGGCGCTGGCTACGGCACGGCTCCCGCCTATGGCACAGGTGCCGGTTATGGTACCGGAACCGCCTATGGCACCAACCCCTGTATGGATCCTGGCATTTCTCAACAGGTGATCACCAAGATTCAAGCCGCAGGTGGCTACAAAGCCTTGAAAGCAGACAATGTCGTCATCGACTATCTGAAAACCCTGAGCATGCCCATTCAACAGGCTTTCCAGGCTGCTCCCCTGACCAACCGGGTTCTGATTATCAAAACCCTGCTCGACGGTTGGGCTGGCAGTGATGAAGTCAACTATGCACGTCAAATCTGGAATACGATTATGCCCCAGGATCAGCAGACCTTGACAGGTCAAGATCCTGAACTGGCCAAGCTGGTTCAAAAACTGAACGGCGGCAGCAGCTCAGGTGGCACAAGTTCTATTCTTTCCAGTATCGGCAAGGTCTTCGGACTGAGCAAATAAGATTTTTGATTCTCTACTCAACGCTAATCTATTCCGTTACCCCTCAGGTAACGGATTTTTCTTTCCAGAATAAAGCAGGCGGAGAAACCGGCAAATGCTATAATGAAAAGGTTTTAAAGGGTTTTCAAAGATTTTTCTGATTCTTCAGGAAACATCTGCAACCTTTTCTACGTCTCCTGGATCAGGATGCCGTCATAAGCAAATGAAAACGGTTAGAGCGTGCTAGCAAAATAAAGGACCGGATGATGGACAAGTATATTTGGCAAAAAAGACTTCTCAGCCTGAGCGGCCTCGCAACCCTGGGATTGATGAGTTCCAGTTGCGGCCCGGGTGGAGGAATTGCGCTCAATTGCAATACTTTTTATACGTTTCAAATCGCCAGTCAAAGCATCGGCGTAGCTCAGCGGGTTCCCATCAATCTTTTGGTCAATAACCCCTGCAACCACAACCTTGAGTTCCGTTTTATCGCAAACCGGGGGCAGGTCATGTCTCAAAATCCAACCGTTCCCAGTGCGGAGTATATCTCCCCCTTTACCGGCGGTGAAGATGTCATTACCGTTACCGTTTTCGACCGCACCGACTCTGTCAATCTGCCCCAGCAGCAACGTCCTTTGCTGGTTCTGGGCGATGGCATGGCCTTTGTCGAAGCACCGGCTCAAGGCACCACCCTGGATGAATTCGATAATGGCGTGATCAAGGTCGCGGGCATTCAAGGCACGGGGGGCACCGGAACCCCGCCCCAACAGATCGCCATTGGCCGCCAACCCAATATCTCACCCGATGGCCGTTATATCGCCTATACCTATTATCCCGGCGATGGCACTTCTCAAATTCGCATGCAAGACACTGCAGGCAATGTCACCATTTTAAGCGGCAACAGCACCTCCTTTAACCGAGATCCCGCCTGGGCACCGATTGGCAGTGACCGCACCCTGAATGTGGTCTATTCTTCAGATCGTCTCAGTGATGGCAATGGAACCGGCGTCGAAGGCCGTGGAGACGTTTACAATATCTGGCGCGTAAATGCCCAGGGACAAATGAGTCGCCAAATCGCCAGTACGCCAGGTTCAGACCGAGAGCCCACCTGGTCGCCAGATGGCCAATTTATCATGTATCGCAGTAATTTTTCGCAGAACAAAGTCAATAATTTTGACAACCTGTGGCGCATGGAACTGACCAGCGGCCGCTTGCTCCAGTTGACCTACGAAACAGCGCCTCAAAAAGGCGCCTTTCAACCCAGCTTTTCACCCGATGGCAGTCGGATTGTCTACTCGCGCAAATACCTATCCCGCCAGCCCCAAAGCCTGTTTGATTTTCAAAAGATTTGGGTCGTCAATCTTGCCCAGATTGACATTCCCAGCTTGATTCCTTTTGTGCCAGGAGCACCGGGTCAACCCGCAGTGCCCGCCACCCCTGCCCTACCAGGCGGCAGTGTTGGCCCCGTGCCGGATCCCAGCCTCTTAAATCCCACGCTTCCCGGTAGCGTCAACAGTCTGAACGGCAATTTTGGCAATGTGGCCACCCAGGAATTTGATGAGGGAACAGTAGAAAGCTCCCCCAGTTTTTCAGTCGATGGACGCTGGATTACCTATGTTCAGCAACGGGGGGATGAAGTACGAGCCCTCTCTGTACCAGGCAATCCCGGCAATTTGGGCACGATCGGCTTTCAACCATTAAATGTTTTGCCCTCTGGGGCTGAGCGTGCACTGGAAGTGCGTTGGGCCCGTCAGGCTCAAAGCTTCAATCGCTTTTAAACCCGCTAAAAACAGAAAAGGCTCCTCTGTAGGAGCCTTTTCTGTTTCAAGAAAGAGAAGGTTTATTTGGCTTCTGCCAAGATTTCCTTCAAATCTGTAATCAACTGATTGGCAGTCGCTTTTAACTTTCCATCGGATGAAAGCGAAGTAAATTTCTGGAAGTTTTCAAGCGCTCTTTGCTGCATATCCGTTTTAAAGAAGCGCATGCCCCGCGTGAAATATTCTTTTGAACTGTTTTTATTGACAATCTTGGAGATAAACTGAGCCGTGGGTTTTAATTCAGCCAAACGGAAATAAGAAACCCCCAGGTCAAAATAGACGGGTGCATAATTGGATTTTTTGGTAATCGCCATCTGGTAGCTTTGAATCGAACGGTAAATATACTCAAATTTGGTATTGTTCATTTTCAATTGCTGAGGATCAGTCAGACTGCTGCGCTCATCCCATTTAAAATTAATTGTCATGCCTTTTTTATAAAAGGCATTGCCCAGATTATAGTAGACGTCTTCATCGCGCAATTCGTGTTGCAGCGCTTCCTGCAGATTGAGAATGGCCCCATCGTAATTGCCCACCAAGAGATAGGCCGTACCCAAATTGAAATGCACCCGGGGCTGACGCATACCCAGTGCAACGGCACGCTCAAAATGAGAAACCGCTTGTCCCACCAGTTTAAGATCTACTTTACTGGCTTTGGCCGTGCCTTCTTTATATTGCGCATCGCCCAAGGAAACATGATAAAGCGGGTTATTGGGGTCCAACTCCACTGCCTTCTCATAAGAGGGAATGGCTTTTTTCATCTTTTTGTTTTTAAACATCAGATTTCCCAATTGAAAATGGGGATCGGGATAGTCCTCATCAATCTGACTGGCCCGTTCAAAGGCTTTGACTGCTTCTTTTTCATTGCCAAAACGCAAATGGCGCATGGCCAAGGTATACTGATTTCCCGCCTGGGGGTCCACTTTCAGCACTTCCCAATAATCGGCAAGAGCCTGCTTAAACTGGCGGTGAGAAGCAAAATACTCGCCCCGTTTGATATGATCTGCACCATAACTGGGGTTGAGCAGACGAACCGCAATCTGATACTGTTCAGTCGCTTTTTCAAGCTGCCCCTGTTTCATATAGACTTTGCCCATGCCAATATAGGTCGGGTAATAGTCAGGGTTAATCGTCTTGGCCGTAAAAAACTCATGCATCGCGTCAGTAATGCGGTTTTGAGCCAAAAATTTATTGCCTTCTTCCACATGGCGGGCATAAAACTTGGGCAAAGGAATCGGGGTCGCGTCAATTTTGGGGGGTTCTTTGGGTCCTCGCGCCAAAACAGGCTCAATAGAGCCAAAGGTCACGCTTGCCGCGACCAGGATCATAAATAAAGCCGTATTCTTGCGCATAGATGCCCCCAACAAGGATTCTGAGACTCCAACCCATATTACCATTCCCCTTCCAGGCAGTCCAGGTACTTTGACACAGGCCCCATAAGCAAAAGCCTGTATTCATCTAAAGAATAGCGAAACAGGTATAATAATAAATCGATCTCAATCAAGCAGGAGTCTAGCATGAACAGGGTGCTTTTTGTATGTCTGGGCAATATCTGCCGCTCCCCCATGGCAGAGGCCATTTTTCAAAACCTACTCGAAAAAAATGCGCAAACCAAAGCCTGGAGTTGTGATTCTGCGGGGACCTCGAATTACCATCCCGGTGAACGCCCAGACAGACGCACCCTACAGGTCTTAAATAAATATGGGATTCAGACCCAACATCGGGCCCGGCAAATTTTGCACCATGATTTTGAAGAATTTAGCTACCTAATCGCCATGGACGATCAGCATCTAGAGCATATGCTGCGCATGCAGAAAAGCTTACCCCAAAATCAGGCGCAAATTCTCAGAATGATCGATTTCATTTCAGACGATCAAAATCCCTCCCGTCATCAGGAGATACCCGACCCTTACTATGGAGATCTTTCAGATTTTGAGGCCGTTTACCAACTGCTCAAACCAGGGTGTGAAAACCTTTTGAGCCATATTCTAAGTCATGCTCAGGCCTTGTGAGAAAGCGTAAACAGACTGCCATCTTCACGCCGGAGTAAAACCCCCAACTCATCAAAGACCGCAATTGTATAATTGGAGATATGCTCTTCTTCATCAAAATGTGCCTGGTAGAGCAGTTTACCAGCATGCTCAAGTAAGCCCTCGTCTACAGCATCGTGGGTAATATCCAGACAACTGTCTTCACTGATCAATAAATTTTTTTGCGTTGTATAGGGGTTGAGATACCAATCCTGGCTACCCTTGCGCTGTACAAAACGTTTGAGATCATCAAGCGTTTGTGGAAATTCCCCTGAATTCTGCAGGGCATAGGCTTCAACCAAGCCCTGCAAACGGTAGGCTTCTTGCTTGACCAGCTCCATTTTTTCACGCGCAGAAAGTAGTTTCAGCTCATCGGCCTGAAGCAAGGCTCCCGCAGCAGAGATATCTGAGGCACTTTGTTTCAGAACAGAAACACTTCCGCCCTCTATCAATTGAACCTGCTCAGCCAATTGATGGTACTCTTTGCGTAGATGCTCCATTTCACGTCGCAAAAGCTCATTTTGCTTATTGAGGGTATCCACACGGGCACTGCTGCTCAAGGTCAGAATCAAACTGCCCATCACCAACAAAAGACAAAGCGCCAATAAAAAGCTCAACACCTTGGATCATCACCTCGCAAGAAAAAAAAGCTCGATGCGTCCGTTAAATACATCCGATTAATCCTGTAAGGCCATTTCGACTTCCTCTTCATTGGAGAAGAGGGCACTCACAAAGGCCTGCGGTTCAAACTCCTGCAAATCTTCAAGCTGTTCGCCCACGCCCACCAAACGAATCGGAATATTCAATTCCTGGCGAATGGCAAAAACCACCCCGCCTTTGGCCGTCCCGTCCAGCTTGGTCAAAATCAAACCATCCAAAGGCACAGATTTCGAAAAGACCTCAGCCTGGCGCAAGCCATTCTGGCCTGTTGTGGCATCCAAGACCAGAACACATTCCACATGGGCATCGCCTTTTTCTCGTTCAATAATGCGATGAACTTTTTTCAGTTCTTCCATCAGGTGATCCTTATTGTGCAGGCGTCCAG
>PFGG01000009.1 GCA_002783405.1 bacterium (Candidatus Blackallbacteria) CG13_big_fil_rev_8_21_14_2_50_49_14
CAAGGACTTTGCGCTGGTGGGCTGGATTTTTATGAAAGACATCGATATTCATTCCAATCAGCTTTTCAGAATTAAAATCCTTAAAGACTTCGCGAATTTCGTGCTGTGCTACACGAAACATTTGATAAATGGCAGGATTCATATACACAATCTGAAATTGAGGATCTGCGATCATGATATTGGTACTTACACAGTCAAGGCCGGCCTTAATGCGCAAGGTGTCCATCAAGAGAACTTCTTTTTCTTTTTCTGCAATCAAAAGATTTGAAACATCTGTCCATTCCACCACATAGCCTAAAATTTCTTTTTCGCTGTTTTCTGCTTTGGCTGCAACCAGGTCAAAGGTTCTGCTGCCAATGCTGATTCTGGAGCGAAAAATTCCCGTCAAACCTTTTAAAACTTTACGTTGATGGGCAGGATTTTTGTGAAAAATGTCGATATTCGTGCCCATTAGATTTTCAGGGTCAAAATTCTTAAAAACCTCGCGAATTTCGTGCTGTGCATCTTTAAACATTTGAACGATGGCTGGGTTCATATACACAATTTCAAAATTAGAATTGGCTATCATAATATTGGTCGAAACGCTTTCAAGTGCAGCGTGGGTCATTTGAGATGAAACCCCACCGGTTTCTTCTTGAGATTGAACAAGGAGTTGGGCTGTTTCAATGACTTTGTTAAACTCAATCACGATATCCTGGGCTGGTTCTGAGAACTTGGCTGGATCAAGTGCCAAGAATTCACCCTCATTTTTTTCAATACTTTGTCCGACTTTTTTGAGTTGGGTGACTAAAGTTTTCTTTTCATTTTGGGTAAGGGCACAATCGATATTTACCATGGAGACGTTCTCTCTTTCACTTGATGAGTTTAATTATTTATGTTTAAGCCAGAATGTGGAAAACTTGAAGTTTAAGAGACTTCAAGTAGGGCATGATGAATTTCTTTGTTATGTATGAGACAGTCTGTATCCAAAAGAATATAGACATGATCCCCGTTTTTACCAATGCCTTTAATCACCGATTGGTTTTCTCCTCCACGCGAATATTGGGGAGGAGGATCGATACAATGAGGGGGAAGCTCAGTCACATCGTTGACCTTGTCTACCGCAATACCGGTTAAAACATCCCCCAGCTCCAAGACAATGATGACTGTGCGATCTGAATAATCGACAGTCTGTAAATTGAAGCGGCTGCGGATATCCATGACAGGGATAATTTTTCCACGTAAATTGATGACACCTTTGATATAGTTTGGAACATCGGGAACTTCAATTATTTTTTGAAGTCTGACAATTTCGGTGACATAACTTACGCAGATTGCATATTCTTCATGATCAATTGAAAAAGTTAAATAAGTATCACCAATATTAATATCATCATCTTCATACAAGTCGAATTCATCCATATATCTCTGTCTTCCTATCTGAAATATTTCGCAAATTCTTAGAAAGTAAAAATAGATTTTACAGTAGATTAGAAAAGGTAAATTGGAATTAGGGGATGAGTTTGTGAATCAGCTGAAGCAGTTTTGCCCCAGACTTAATTGCAAAATCCATCGAGACAGAACCATCGGGCTTCTCGATCATGGCATCAGCCCCAAGCGCTCTGATTTCATCGGCTTTCTGGCTAGCAATTGAAGAAAGTATAATAATCTTGGCTTTGGTTAAATGGCGGGCGTGTTTGAGAAAGCTCAGACCATCCATGACGGGCATTTCAATATCCAATAGAATCACGTCTGGCGTATAGGACTGCAAGAGTTCCAGTCCTTCTTGGCCATTTTTTGCATCGCAAATCAGACGTAAACTGGGGTCTGTTTTTAAAAGGTTGCTGAGTACCAGCTTCATTAGAGCTGAATCATCGATCAACATGATTCTGAGGGGATCAGCTTCACTTCGCGGTTCACTGGAGAGCGTAGAAATGGAATTGACAGGAATCATTTCTGTTTCTGCATTGACTGCATGCAACAGGGTTTGAATCGAGAAGGTGTCCCGTGAAATATTGGTTTCAGGTTTTTTGATATATTTGGCCAATCTGAGCAGGGGGTGGGTATTGGTTTTTGAAAAGACGATAATTTTAACATCCTGGGCCTGAGAATCCCGAACCAGAGTTGAAAGCTCTTCTTCGGAAAGAATCTGAGGATCCAGAATCATGTATTCAGGATGACTTTGTTTGAGTTTTTCTTGAGCTGCTTGAAATGAATTCGAGACCCCAACAATTTTAAGTGCTCGCTCTTTCATTAGCATGGAACTGAGAGTCATACAATTCAGCGCACTGTCTACCAATAAAACACTTTTTGACATTTTTACTTTTAATCAACGCTTGCGTTGACTTCCCTCCTCAAATTTTAAGAAAAAACAAAGTCCGCTTTGTATTTCAGCCCTTGAACTGCTCCCTTCAGTTTGGCTTTTCACTAAAAAAACATCTTCGCTCTGGATGTATTGCTCACTAAATATCGTAGAAAAATGAAATTGTTAAATTAGAACTTATTCGAAACAAAAGATTCGCTTTCAGCATTTAAGAACTTGATTCAATTCAAGCTTTTATGAGTTCTATCTTAATCTAATCTATTGAGTCTGAAATCAGTTATGTTACAAGAATTTACAATTATGTGACAATAATTTTGAATATATATTCTATTTACGTATATATATTTTAAAATAGTAAAAACATGCGTAAGTAATTTACTTACAAATAGATCGTTGTTTTACGTGAGCTTCTTTCTTTTCTGCTTTGAAAGGGCTGAACGTGGTAAGATGTTTCTGAAAAACTATGAATGAAAATGCACAGCCTCTGATTATTCAAGGCCATTACCGACTCGATCAATGTTTGGCCCAAGGCAGTGATTCAGCAACGTTTTTGGCATTCAACCAGGAAACGGAGTCCTCTTGTATTGTCAAAGAGTTGCGTTTAGGGCAATTGGAACGTTGGAAAAGACTCGAACTTTTTCGGCGAGAAGCACGAACACTCGCCAATTTGGAGCACCCTCAAATCCCCGCTTTGCTTGATTATTTTGAAGGTGAGGGTGATTCTCAATCAGTCTACCTGGTAACCGAAAAAGTGCCAGGAATTCCTTTGAATCAAAAGATACAAGAAGGTCTGGGGCTAAGTGAGGAATTTGTTTATTTAATTGCTGTACAGGTTTTGCAGATTCTCAGTTATTTACACCATTTACACCCCCCTGTTGTTCACCGGGATCTTAAGCCTTCCAATCTGTTGCTCGATGAGGCAGGTTGTGTCTATTTGATTGATTTTGGCGGGGTTCAGGAACTCCTTCACCCTGAAGGAGGAGGGGGATCTACGATTATAGGAACCTTTGGCTATATGGCGCCAGAACAGTACAGTGGGCGTTCTGTGCCTCAAACTGATCTCTACGGGTTGGGGGTGACCTTGATCTATCTGCTTTCAGGGCTTGAACCGCAGCAAATCCCGAATCCTGAGATGTTATTGGATTTTCGCCCTTTTGTAGAGTGTTCTGAGCGTTTCTCAAACTGGATTGAGCAATTGATTCTGCCTTCTCTGGAGCAACGTTTTTTCAGTGCTGATGAGGCCTTGGAAGTTTTGCAAGCTATTTTACCAGTCTATACCCGAACCTTGTCTTTACCTGCCATCCAAAAAGCAACCTCTCAGGCGATTGATCGACAAGAATTGAAAGATCGCTTGCCAGAAAAAAATTCGAATGAAGAGCGTCTTTTGCCCGTTCAGAACTGGGTTTTGTCGGTGGGAGAAGTCCTCAATGATCTCTACCAGATTGATAAAGTTCTGAGCACAGGCTCTTCTTCTGTGACCTATCGTGCCCATAAACTTTCGGTCCAGACCCCAGTCATTGTCAAAGAACTTCATTTTAACCGCATGGAACATTGGAAAGGCTATGAACTCTTTGAACGTGAAATGAGAATCCTTGAGCGAATGCGGCATGCGCGCACGCCGCGTCTCTTGGATTTTTTTGAAATTCAGCAGGCAGAACGCCATTGTTTTTATCTGGTGACCACGCTTTTGCCGGGCATGCCCTTGCCACAAAGGCTTCGCAGTGGCTGGCGCCCCTCTGAAAATCGTCTGCGTCAATTGGCAGATCAAATGTTGGATATTCTAATCGATTTGCATGAGCGCGAGCCGCAGATCATTCATCGGGATATCAAACCTTCGAATATCCTGATTGATGAGCAGGATCATCCTGCACTTGTTGATTTTGGTGCAGTTCAGGAGATATTAAGGGAAGAGGGCGGAGGAGGTTCTACGATTATTGGAACCTATGGCTATATGGCCCCTGAGCAATTTTGGGGGCAGGCAACCCCTCAAAGTGATCTCTATGGTTTGGGTGTTACCCTTTTGCATATTCTCTCAGGGCGTACCCCCAATGAAATGCAGAAAGCAGAAGGTTTGGGGCTTGACTTTAAAGGCTATATTCAATGCTCAGAAGGTTTACAGTGGTGGCTGAGTAAAATGGTGGCCCCTCAAGTATCAGATCGCTTTCACTCAGCGCGCGAGGCCCGTAAAAAATTAGCTGAAATTGACACCATGCGTTTTGAGCGGGGCGTGCAGGCGTATTTTCCCTTTAAACCCGATCCCGCGATAGAGGTGGAAGATACCCCTGAAAAATTGGTGATGCATCTGATGCCCACTTACCATGATTACAAAACCTTGATGGCAGTTTTGCTGGGGGTGGATTTGGTTGGTGGTATGTTTTTCAGTGCAATACCTGGCTTGGGGCCTTTGCTGGTGATCAGTTTATTGGCTGCCAGTGGCATTTTTGTCGCCATTCATCGCAGCGAAGGTTTGCGCACCCATATGCGCATTGAACTTTCTATGCAGGGCTTGGAGTTGCGTTCCTGGAAAGACAGCCAATTTGGTGGAACGGAACCTATTGAGAACATGACTTTGCCCCTACAGGCCATTGAAGCTTTTTCTTTAGATCAGACCATGGTTCATAATCGTCTTCAGGTTCGGATCCGGCATCATCCAACGGATCATCCCATGCTCTGTAAATCGCGGCTTCCGATTTCTCATCAGCAGGTCAAAGCCAAATTTTTGGTGCAGAGGTTGCAGGTGGCTGTTGACCAATACCAACGCCAGCGAAAAAGACTTCAGGAAAGAAACCCGTTTTAAGCCTTTACAGCAGACAGAAGTGCTTTGACATTTTCTAAGGGCAAACCGACAATGGTATCCCAAGAACCTTCAATTTTTTCTACAAAGACCCCAGCCAATCCCTGAATGGCATAGGCTCCCGCTTTGTCCAAGGGTTCACCACTGGCGATATAATTTTGAATTTCGTCTGGGCTCAGGTCTTTCATTTTGACGCGGCTGATGGCATGGTTACTGAGCTCTTTGGGAGCTTCACCTGTCTGGATTAAGGCGACAGCTGTAATCACCTCATGCCATTGTCCGCTGAGTTTGCCTAACATACGGGCGGCGTCTTCTGCATCGGCTGGTTTTCCCAAAACCTCCTGCTGAATGACGACAACCGTATCTGAACCGAGAATTTGAGTGGGTGAAGTACAATTTTGAGCGATTAAACGTGCTTTGCGCAGAGCCAAGTCTTCAACTTGGGCAGTAAGACTTTCAAGCTTGGAATCGAAGCTCTCTTCAATATCTGCGGGCTGAACCTGAAACTCAGAAATCACTTGACTTAAGAGTTCTTTGCGACGAGGAGAGGCCGATGCCAAAATAATTTGCATGAAGAATTAACTTAAAAAGCGGGGGTTTTATTGTCTGTATTTGTGCTTTGATCAGAACTGGTTTCAGATTTTTTTTCAAGGCTTGTATCGCTGTCTGTTTCAGCTGATGGAGCTGGGCTGCTGGCTGTTTCAACACTTGAATCGCCGCCAGGGTTGGCCGCTTTTTCATTCAGATTTTGATCAATCGAGGCCTGGTTTCTCAGACTGCGGTCATTGAGCAAGGAACTGTCTGTAGGAGTTAAGGTACTGGTTGATGTGGCACTGGCTTCGCCAGAAATTAAGTCCTGGGCTTTTTGATCCATTTTTTGCTCAATTTTTTGATTGGCACTGAAGCGGCGATCATAGCTTAAGGAAGGATCCAGTTCATCACCAATCACCAATTTATCCAAATTGGCAGGTTCTGAAACCTTGTTGGGATCCAGAACGGCATTGAGTTTATCAGCGCTTTCCTGAATTTTTTGATCAATTTGCTTAAGGCGGGTTAATTTTTTTTCTTCCAGGGTATTGGCACCGGCATCTACGCTGATGGCATTGGCGCCATCTGAACCACTGACGCCAAATGCGCCAACAGGAACACGGGTACAAGCCACCAGGGGACTGAGCGTTATCATCAGAGCACTGATCTTAATGAGCTGGTTTTTCATGACCGTTTTCCTTTACTTAAACACTACTTAATATTATACCACGAGCTATCCCATACAAGACCCAGGTGGAAATTTGAACAGGGGGGAATCTTAAGAAATCCTAAGATTCTTTTCATGCAAAATTTAGATAAGCTTGCTTAAACTGAGAAAATATTGAGTCTGAAAAATACAAACTCAGGGGTAAATGCACATGAAATCTATATCTGCAAGTATGAAACGGGTACAAAAAGAATTGCTTGAAAGTTTAGGGGCTGAATTGGTCTCTGTCTATATTCGACCTGGCGAATCCGTAGAAAAGGATAAGTATCTTGTTTTGCTTTATGACGCAAGTGTTTCACATTTGAGAAGCCTGCGGCCGCTACTCGAGAAATATAAAAATCTTGGCAGTTTTCAGTTTATGGGTTATCAGGAGATGCTCAGCATGCTGACCGTTTCATCTCTGGACGTTGTAAATTGGTATTTTGGGGGAATCTCCTTATTGGAGGACGATATTCTTGCGCATTATCGGATTCACTTGGGTAATTTATGCGATCAATTGGAAATTGCTTTACACAAAGAGTCCTCACAATTTCGCCATGAAATTTTAATGGCAGACACGAAACGAAAAGAAACCCAGGCCTTAAATCGCTCCTGGATGCGCTTTGAAGCCTCTATTTTACCCGGTCTGTATTGTGTGAGTGGCGTTGGTTCAGACCTGCATCAATTGGAATCTGCCTTTTCCTTAGCGGAGGAAGGCTTTCTCTGCGCTCTGGCAAAGGATCTCCAAGAGAAATCATTCCTTGCAGATGAAATCTGCCTGCAGAAATGGGAAGAGAGTTTATTGCACTTGACCTATCAAATGGAGGTCTTTGCTGGGTATTTGGCAGAAGATGAATTGGCGCTCAGAAATCTGAATCTAACTTTGTTTCCTGCAGAGCCAGGGCTTCAAAATTTACGCTCGGTAAGCTGACTCTAAAACAAGAGCCCGCAAGCAACTGGCTAAAAACTTTGATTTCTCCCGCATGCCAATTTAAAACTTCTTTCACGATTGGCAGTCCCAAACCTGTTCCTCCTTGGCTGCGGTTGCGATCGGGCTCAAGACGATAAAATCGTTCGAAGATATGCGGGAGTTTGTCTTCTGGGATGCCGGGCCCTTGATCTTGAATTTCAATATGGGCTTGCTGATCTTGAGCATAGGAAATGATTTTGACTTCTTTTTCTGGGGGGCTGTAGCGCAGCGCATTATCGATTAAATTAATAAAGACCCGTTGCAGTGCCGCTTTTTCACCTTTGACCCAAAGCTCCTCGTGACTGGGCAAAAATACCAGTTGGGGATGCAGCATTTGGCGCGCCTCATAGACTTCCTGCAAAAGTTTGTTGATTTCCAGCTCTTCTTGATGAGGGGCTGTTTGGCGTGTTTTAGCCAAAAGCAACATGTCTTCTACCAAGGCTGAAAGCCTTTCAGATTCCTGACGTATAATTCCCAACCCTTCTTCGAGTATTTCAGGATGTGTGGCCCCCCGTTTTAAAAGCAATTCGGCATGGCCTTGAATGGCTGTTAAGGGGGAACGCAATTCATGCGAAGCATCGGCCAGGAAATCCTGTTGTTTGATCAGTAGCTCCTGGATTTTGTGCAAAAGAGCATTGAAACTCCGAGCCAGCATACCAATCGGGTCGGGTGGCAAGCCCTGGGTTTTAAGATCTGTCAGGGTGCCTGTCGAGATCATCTGATCGACGGCACTGCTCAGAGATACCAAGGGTTTAAGTGCCTGTTGGGAAAAAAGATTGGCAAGAAAAAAGGTAAGTATCAGGGTAAGCATCAGACTGACAAGCCAAAATACAAGCAATTGTTTAATAAAATAATTATTTTCAAGCAGTGAAACAGCGACCCGCACAGTGCCTAGATTTTGATTCCTCACCTGGAGCTGGCTTTCCTGAATGAGAACGGGAATAGCTTTAAAATCTTTTATTTTGAGATATTGGGTGATTTTTTCGTTAGATTGGGGCAAGGTTTCGTTTTTGAGGTTGGCCGAAGCAGCAATTAAATCCCCTTGGGGGCCTCTGATTTCTAAGAAAAAACCACTTTCTATTTCTAGCCCCTCTTTATTTAAGAGGTAACGGCTGGTATTATCCAATATTTCTTGTACTTTATCAGGATTGTGTAAATCTAAACTTATTTCTGGATTTTTGAGCGCCAAAAAATCTATAAAACTTTGAATCCTCTGGGTGATTTCTTCTCCTTCGCGTTGTGCCAGCATTAAAAAATGCTGTTGCATGGCCCAACCAATTAAAAGATTGGGAATGACGAGGATTAAAACCGCCAAAATGAAAAAGAAGAGGAAAAGTCTTTTTCGAAGCGTCATGGGGATTCTTTGAGAATATAGCCTATTCCCCGCACGGTTTGAATTAGACGGGGTTGATGGGTTTGTTCCGTTTTTTCGCGCAAAGCATGGATATACACATCCAGCACGCTTTCCTGTACATCGTTTCCCCAGCCCCAGACAGAGCTTAAGATATGCGAGCGGGTTAAAACGGTACGAGGGTTTTGCATCAAAAGTGCCAGCAGTTCAAATTCTCTTGGGGCCAGATGAAGGGGGATTTCTCCTGAAAATACTTCACGGCTACGCAGGTTCAAACGTAAATGCTCAAAGGCCAGTTCATCTTCGTTTTTGTTCTGGTTTAAGCGCAATTGCAGACGGATACGTGCCAAAAGTTCTTCCAGGTGAAAGGGTTTGGTCAGGTAGTCATTGGCCCCTGAATCCAAACCCTCTACCCTGTCTTGAACTTCACTGCGTGCCGTGAGCATGAGAATGGGAATCTGAGAGTCCCGGCGTAAACGTCGACAGATTTCCATGCCATCAATGCCAGGCAACATGCGATCTAGAATAATCAGATCAAAAATTTTTTCTCTGGCCAGAGTCAGCCCTGAAATCCCGTTATTGGCGCATTCAACTTGATAGCCTTCGCATTTCAATTCAAGTTCAATGAACCGCGAGATTTGGGCTTCGTCTTCAATCAGCAGAATTTTTGCTGCTGTCAGGGAATTCATCAAGTATTAAAAGCCCTGTCACCAGCATCTCCGAGACCTGGCAGAATATAACCAATTTCGTTGAGTCCCTGATCAACGGAGGTTGTGTGTATTTTGATATCAGGATGGGCTTCTGAGAGTTTTTGAATGCCTTCGGGTGAAGCAATCAGGCAACAAAAGTGAATATTCGTCACCTTACGTTTTTTCAGAATATCTACGGCCGCAATCGCTGAACCTCCTGTTGCCAACATGGGATCGAGAATAAAGACCAGGGTGTCAGCTGCCAGTTCTTCTGGGATTTTTACATAGTACTCAACGGGCAGAAGCGTTTCTTCATTGCGGTAGAGACCAATATGGCGCACCTGTGCAAAGGGAAACACTTCGAAGGCTCCATCAATCATACACAAACCGGCCCGAAGAATCGGAGCCAGAACAATATGGGAGCATTTGATGCGCTTGCCCAGACAGGGGCCAAGCGGAGTTTCTACTTCTTGAGGTGCCAGTTCAAGTTTGCTGGAGGCCTCATATACAATATACCGGGCCAGATTTTTGATCATGGCCCGGAAAATTGGAGAAGGGGTATTTTTATCTCTGAGAAGGGTCATATCCCTTTGAATCAGAGGATGGTCATGTACAAATAGATTATCTGGAAGCATTGTTCTTACCTGTTTATCGCCAAAATATTCTTTCTCATTTTGACATACCCCAGAGCAAGTGAACAGGCTAAACTCAATTTGAAAACCAAAGCAAAGCCAGGCTTGGCAGGTCTTAAGCCGGGTTCTGGATTTTGCTGTTTTTTTCAGCAATGCGTTTTAAGGTGCGTTTGACGGTTGCCGTTTGAATCTTCAGTTCTGAAGCAATTGCTTCAGGGCTGAGGCCACGGGCGGAAAGGGCTGTCACTTCATTTTCGCGGGGAGTGAGTCGATTGGGTTGTTTGAGCCTTTGGACGGATACTTGGGGGGGAAGTTCCACGGAATGATCCCAGGCGTAGGCCTGGCCTTGAGAAAGACAATGAAGCGCTGGCAAAAGGGTACGCATGCCTGTTTCGAGTGAAATAACCCCCTGTACTCCTGAGAACCTTAAATTTTCAAAGGCCTGTTTGTTGTTTGCGAGCACCAAAACCGCTGGGGAACCTGAGTCTGCAATTTTTTGAAGATTTTCAGGGGTGGCCCAGGGGGCGTGCAGGATAACGAAATCTACCTTTGCTTGTGAGAGTGCTTTAAGCAACTCAGGGACACTGTCTGCAAGCGCTTTGACCTGGTAAGTCGACTCTGAACGCAGGCAGGCTTTTAATGCACTGCAAAGCAGGGCATGGGGTTCGGCAATGAGCACTTTAAGTTGGGGCAGTAAACTTTGCATGGTGCTTCAGTATATCAAGGGATCTGTTTTAAGAGGAGAGACAAACTGTTCCTTTCTGAACAGGGGGCTGTGATATAATGCCTAAGTATTCAAATCCTGCGGGTGTAACTCAGTTGGTAGAGTGTCAGCTTCCCAAGCTGAATGTCGCGAGTTCGAATCTCGTCGCCCGCTTTGATTAAGCACTGTTCTGAAAAGATCGGTGCTGTTTTTTTGAGTTTGGAATTTTATTTGGATAAATCGGAGTTGTGAACGCGTGAAAACGATTGCTGCTGTTGCTTTTGAAGCGGGTAAACCCCTTGAAATTGTTGAGATTGATTTGCAGGAACCCCAGGCCGGTGAGGTGCTGGTGCGGATTGTGGCCAGTGGCGTCTGCCATACCGATGCCTATACCCTCTCGGGTGATGACCCAGAGGGCTTGTTTCCTGTGATTTTGGGGCATGAAGGAGGCGGCATTGTTGAAGCGGTAGGCGCGGGTGTGACCTCTGTTCAACCAGGAGATCACGTGATTCCCCTCTATACCCCGGAATGTGGGGAGTGCAAATTTTGCACTTCAGGCAAGACCAATCTCTGCCAGGCGATTCGCAGCACCCAAGGCAAAGGCTTGATGCCTGACGGCAGCTCCCGTTTTTCCTACCAAGGGCGCATGATTCATCACTATATGGGCACTTCTACCTTTGCCCGTCATACGGTTTTGCCCGAAATTGCCCTGGCGAAAATTAACCCTGCAGCCCCTTTGGAAAAAGTCTGTCTCTTGGGCTGTGGCATTACCACAGGCATTGGCGCTGTTTTGAATACCGCCAAAGTGACCCCAGGCTCAAGCGTGGCTGTATTTGGTTTGGGCGGAATTGGCCTGAGCGTGATTCAGGGTGCGGTGATGGCCCAAGCGGGCCGCATTATTGCCGTTGATACCAATCCCGATAAGTTTGAGTTTGCCCGCCAATTGGGAGCAACCGATTGCGTCAATCCCAAAGATTACAGTGCGCCGATTCAAGAGGTGATTGTGGAATTGACGGACGGGGGCGTGGATTATTCCTTTGAATGTATTGGCAATGTCCACGTCATGCGTGCTGCCCTTGAATGCTGTCACAAGGGTTGGGGGGAATCGACGATCATTGGCGTGGCAGGAGCCGGCCAAGAAATTTCTACCCGCCCTTTTCAGCTGGTGACCGGCAGAGTTTGGCGCGGCAGTGCTTTTGGCGGCGTCAAAGGGCGGAGCCAATTGCCGGGGTATGTAGAAAAATACCTGGCCGGTGAAATCAAAGTCGATGAAATGATTACCTATACCCTGCCCCTGGCTGAAATCAACCAGGCCTTTGATTTGATGCACCAGGGCAAGGCGATCCGTTCGGTGGTGCTTCACGATGTCTGAATTTCATACCGGGTCTGATCTGGCCCGTCTGAGCCGGGTCAAAGCCTTTGGCGGCTGGCAGGAAACCTGGCTTCACAGTTCAGAATCCACAGGCACTTCAATGAAGTTTGGCGTTTATCTGCCGCCCCAGGCCGATGATAAACCCTGCCCAGTCGTCTACTGGCTGTCTGGGCTGACCTGTACAGAAGAAAATTTTATTCTTAAAGCCGGCGCCCAGCGCTATGCCTCTGAATTGGGTCTGATTCTGGTTTCGCCAGATACCAGCCCCCGTGGAGCGCATTTACCCGGCGAAGACGATAGCTGGGATTTCGGCACCGGGGCAGGCTTTTATCTCAATGCCACCGAAGAACCCTGGAACCGTCACTACCGCATGTATGACTATGTGCTGAAGGAGTTGCCTGCCGTGATAGAAGCTGAATTTCTGACCTCCGGCAAGGCGGCTATTGCGGGGCACTCGATGGGGGGACATGGAGCCTTGGTTCTGGCTCTGCGCAACCCAGAGCGCTATACGTCAGTTTCGGCGTTTGCGCCGATCTGCGCACCCAGTCAATGTGCCTGGGGCTATAAGGCTTTCAGCTGTTACCTGGGCTCAGATCCCAAAACCTGGGAAGCCTATGATGCCCATCTCTTGATTCGCAAAGCCGAAATTCATGTGCCCACCAAGATTGATCAGGGCAGTGCAGATCAGTTTCTGGCAGAGCAGTTGAAGCCCGAATTGTTGGAGCAGGCGGCCCATGAGGCGGGCTATCCGATTGAGCTGCAATACCGCGAAGGCTATGATCACAGCTATTTCTTTATTTCAACCTTTATCGGGGAGCACCTGCACTGGCATGCGGATTATTTAAAGGCTTAAGCCAGGCTTTCAAGCGTTTCCGCAAAGATCTTCCTGACAGTTTTGAGGGTGATGGGTCGTTCTTCAGGCGCATCCAAAAAATTGCACATGGAGGTAAGATCGAGTAATTTTGCTTGTTTGCGCCACAGGGGCCCCAGGGGGCCATTCAGTTCCTGATAGGCGTGTAAAAAGCCCTCAAAGAGCGCCTGTGGGAGTTCTTTTTCAAAGCGGAAAAAATTGCCAAAATCCACCAAGGGGGAGCCCGAATGGGCGAATTCCCAGTCTAATACAGCCCGTACCTGCCAATAGCCATCTTTCTCGCGCACCAAAAGATTCTTCAGATTAAAATCTGAATGCACCAGGCGTTGAACGGGCTCGAGATCTCTGAGCAGATATTCGTTGCGGTTTAACATTTGCAGGCTTTCCTGGCAGGTTTCCCGGCCCAGGCGCTGCTCTGCGCGCTTGCCGTGTAGAACCTCGCGCATATAGGCCAGCCAGCTGTCTCCCAGATGCGTGAGTGGGTCGGGGATTTTCAGTTCGGAATCTAAAAAACCTGTAGCCGGAAATTGGATTTGATGGATCTTCGCCAAAGTCGCGCCTATGGCAGCCCCCAAGGAAAGTAAACTGGCTTCAGATAGATTGTGCGGCAGGGTATCGGCCCGTTGACCTTCGATAAATTCAAGCAAGGCAAACACATGGGCCGATGTCTGGCGTTCAGCCAAGACCTTGGGTACAGGCAGAAACTGAGAAAGCCTTTGCATTAGATTCAGCTCTTTCAGAGCGGATTGGGTCTCCGATGCCACCCGTAAAACAGCTTGGCCCTGGGGATGTTCAATGCGGTAGTTTTGATTGCGAAAGCCCCCGCTGAGCGGCTCAATCGCGAGAATTTCGGTGCCCCGGCTCAAATGCATGACCAGCGCCTGTATTTCATGCTGACTTAAGAGGGGGCGTTCTGTTGGGGCTTGGAAATAGTCGTCAAACTGAAATAACATCAAGGATTCATTCTTTCTCTTCTCTGCGCAGGTTGTAATGGAGTGGGCAGAGCGTATTTTAGCAGATTGAGCCACAGGGCGGTGAAGTCGCGTTTGATTCAGAGGAATTTGATTGACTTCGCCTCAAACGAGCGGTATGGTAGGTTTACCACACAGCCTGGAGGCCGGTATGAACGACCAGAACCTGACTTCCGTCCTGAAAGAAGAGCGGGTTTTTCAACCCCCTGTCCATTTTTCTGATCAAGCAGAAATTTATTCCATGGAGCAATACCATGCCCTGTGCGAAGAAGCCCATCAAGATTCCGAAGCCTTCTGGGCCCGTCAGGCCCTTGAATATCTGGATTGGATCACCCCTTTTGAGCAGGTTTTAGATTGGCAGCCGCCCTTTGCGAAGTGGTTTTTGGGGGGGCAGCTCAACCTTTCTGCCAATTGTTTGGATCGTCATCTGAGCACGTTTCGTCGCAACAAGGCGGCTTTGATTTGGGAAGGGGAGCCTGGTGACAGCCGTACCCTGACTTATCAACAATTGCACCGCGAAGTCTGCCGCTTTGCCAATGTCTTAAAGAAATTAGGCATTCACAAAGGGGATCGGGTGGCCCTGTATATGCCCATGATTCCCGAACTCGCTATTGCCATGCTGGCCTGTGCCCGTATCGGGGCTGTGCACAGCATTGTCTTTGGGGGCTTCAGTGCAGAAGCGCTGCGTGACCGGATCGAGGATGCCCAGGCCAAAATGGTGGTGACTGCCGATGGGGGCTGGCGCAGAGGCCAGATTGTTCCCCTCAAGGATTGGGTCGATCAGGCGCTCGAGGGGGTCGGCTGTGTGGAGCAGGTGGTGGTGGTCAAACGTACCGGACAACAGGTGGGTTTTCATCCCGGACGTGACCATTGGTGGGACGATATAATGGACTGTGTCGATGCCCATTGCCCTGCTGAAGCACTCGACAGTGAACACCCGCTGTTTATTCTCTATACCTCAGGTACAACGGGCAAACCCAAAGGGGTGGTGCATTCCACCGCTGGTTATCTCTTGGGTGCCGCCTATTCCAGCAAGCTGGTCTTTGATCTCAAAGAAGACGATACCTATTGGTGTACGGCAGATATTGGCTGGATCACCGGGCACAGCTATGTGGTTTATGGCATGCTGGCCAATGGGGCGACCACCGTAATGTATGAGGGCGCCCCCAATACCCCCGATCCAGATCGTTTCTGGCAAATCATCGACAAATACCAGGTCAGTATATTTTATACGGCCCCCACTGCGATACGGGCCTTTATCAAATGGGGTGAGAAATGGCCCTTGCGCCATGACCTGTCTTCTTTGCGTCTTTTGGGAACGGTGGGTGAGCCGATCAATCCAGAGGCCTGGATGTGGTATCACTCAGTGATCGGCAAGAACCGCTGTCCGATTGTCGATACCTGGTGGCAGACTGAAACGGGGGCGATGATGATCGCGCCTTTGCCGGGGGCCACACCGCTGAAACCGGGGACAGCGACCTTGCCCCTGCCGGGTATCTTTCCTGAAGTGGTGGATCGTGAGGGCAATCCCGTAGGTGCCAACCAAGGGGGCTATCTTGTGATTACCAAGCCCTGGCCCTCCATGCTGCGCACGGTTTACGGCGATCCTGACCGCTATGTTCAGAACTATTGGTCACGCTATCCGGGTCTTTATTTTACCGGAGATGGGGCCCGTCAGGATGCCGATGGCTATTTCTGGATTATGGGTCGGGTGGATGATGTTCTCAATGTTTCAGGCCACCGTTTGGGCACCATGGAAGTGGAAAGCGCTTTGGTCAGCCATGAGGCAGTTGCTGAAGCGGCAGTGGTGGGCAAACCTGATGAAATCCGTGGCGAGGCGGTTGTTGCTTTTGTCACGCTTGAATCCAGTTATACGGCCAGTGATGAGCTGAAAGAGACCCTGCGCCAGCATGTGGTCAAAGAAATTGGTGCGATTGCCAGACCTGAAGAAATTATTTTTACAGACACCCTGCCCAAAACGCGCAGCGGCAAAATTATGCGCCGACTTTTGCGCGATATTGCGGCAGGCCGCGCAGCAAGCGGAGATACCTCAACGCTTGAAGACGCCTCGATTCTTGATAAATTGCGTGATGGCTAATGGAAAAGGTTTACTATTTTGCCTATGCCGGAGATCTCGACCCTGTCTTGATGGCCCAGCGTGTTGGCGCATGGGAAAGTCGTGAACCCGCACTTTTAGAGGATTGGGAATTGGTTTTTTCACGTCGCAGTGGGGCCGGAGAAGGTCAGGCCGATGCCAATCTTCGACCTCAAAAAGGAGCACATGTGGAGGGGGCACTGTATTTGCTGCGCGAAGATGCCCTGGAAGCGCTGGATTGTGCAGAAAGCGTGCCTGTCTGTGCCCAGCGGCAATACTTGACGGTACGTACGCCAGACGGGGATAGTCTTCAGGCTTGGGTTTATACCGCCCCTGAAGACTGGATCGCAGAAGGGCGGCCCGCCTGTCGCGATCTCAAACATTTTTGGGCAGGCCAGGATGTCTTATCTGAAGCCTATTACCAGAAAATTTGCCTGATTCCAGCCTGTGAATGCTGTGAATTGGTGGCCGTTTACGGCTCCCTGCGGCAGGGCCGCAAATGGCATTTTCTGCTTTCAGACAGCCCCATGCTCGGGGTCGGCTGGACCCAGGAAGCCTATGCGCTGTATCTTGCCGATTATCCCTGTGTTGATAAGCACGAACCTGTTTCGCCAATTCGTGTTGAAGTCTATCGGGTGAACCAGGACACGCTTTCAAAACTTGATGATCTTGAAGAACATCCCTTTGTCTATGTGCGCGAAAAGGTCCCCGTTCAATTGGACACGGGGCTTGAAGTTTTAGCCTGGGTTTATTTCTTTCCCCATCCGCAGGGCCATTTGCTGACGCATGGTGATTACGCTTTGGAGTTTCAGAACTGAGGAGCAATATCAGCGCAGATCTTTTGGGGAGAATGTTTAAGGGGGCTAGGCCAGACGGTCTTTGAGTTCTTGTTCCTTGGCAAACATTTCGACATAGCCTGAACTGTAATGTGAACGGGCGAAGTCGTTTTTGACAATCATATCATGATCGCTTTCAATGACCTGCCCAATCGTTGCACAGGCTGTGCCCAAATCATCCAGGCTTCCCCCTGTGCATTTGCTTAGGGTTTCAGGACGGCTGGCAATAAAATTGAGGGCTTGATTCGTATTGAAGGCTACAAAACTGCCGAGGGTATCTCCAAATCTTTTCAAGCTGGGCATAAAATCCTGGGCTTGGGTTTGGGTTGATTTGCCCAAATCTGAAACTGCCAAGGCAAATTTGGGAATATAGTCATTGGGGTGTCGGAAGAGTTCAACCTTTACATCTCTGGGAAAATGATCTTCGGTGGCAAAGCCTCCAAATCCTGTGATTTGAACCCGGCTGAGGCGCTCCCGGATCTCAGGCTCGCTGACCCCTTTGGCTTGCCAGTCTTTTTCAAGTTTGCGCAGGGCGTCCGCTGCAATGGCCGCCCCTTGGCTGTGCGCAAAAATTTGCACCTTATCGCCCTTCTCCAAGGCCTGGGCGAAAGCTTTTTCCGCGCGTCGTGAAACCTTGGTGTCCATTCCTGACATATTCATGAGGGATTCAGCGGTATCTGCAAGCAAGCCATCCGTAGGGTTATACAGCATCTGAATATCGAGTCCGGTTTTGCCTTCCAGGGCTTTGCGGGCCTCTTCTGCACTTTTTTCAGGCGTGCGAATGCCATTCAGGTAAAACGCCTGGGTTTGGGGATGATCGGAGATAAAATCCACTCTCTGGTTGGCTGAGCCCTGGGGTGCCGCAGGAGCGTTACAGATATCTTTCTGGGTGCAAATGCTTTCGAGCATCTGATCCAGACTTTGACGGCTCTGACCCAGACCCAGTGCGGGTGAAGCGGCTTTTGGCGCAGGCAGAGAAAAGAGAGGGTTGTTCGTAATCAGCACAGCAGCATCCTGTCATTATAATCTTCTTAGCTATTCATATACCCAGAGAGGCAAAGAAACTGTCGTCCCCAGCTCAAAGTTTAGCCCAAAATTTACCTGGAAATGTTCAGGACGATGCTTCCTCTAATTTCTTTTGTGCTTTTCGTGCGATCAAACTGATGAGCATCAACATCAAAATGACAAGACCGACCAAGGGCCAGGGAATTTGACCCTTGGCCAGGGCCTGGGTCAGGGCGTCTGAACCCACGACATAGAGCAAGGTACCGGGAAGCATACAGAGCCAGGACCAGAACAGATAGGTCAAAAAGGGAACCTTGGTCAGGCCAAAACCGTAATTGAGTAAATTAAATGGAAACAGGGGCACCAGGCGGGTAATCGCCACAATCATCGCGCCTTGTTTTTCGGTCAGAGCGTCTAATTTTTGAAAGAGCGGATTGTTCTCAAAGCTTTGTTCAAGGGTGTTTCTGGCAAGATAACGGGCGATCAAGAAGCAAAGTGCGGCTCCCAGGGTAGAGCCCAAACTGACGCAAATCAAACCTGTGCTGGAGCCAAACAAGGCTCCTCCGGCAAGGGTCAAGGCCGAGCCTGGAATCGCTAAAACAGTGGCAAGCGCATAGAGCGCAACAAAGACAATCGGCCCAAGCGTACCCAGCGATTGAATCCAGGTTTGAAGTTCTGCTAATTTTTTATCCAAACCCAAGAAGCGGGCGCTGATAAAAAGCAAAACCAAAACTGCCAAAAAAACAGCGGGCTTTGCCCATTTTTTGAATGCATGGCGCTTTGCTGTTTTAAGTTCAGACATGTCTTCCCTCTGCTTTCAGTGATAAAGGGAGTATCTCAGAAGACAGGGATCTTTTCTGTCGGGCAGCTGACAAAATGCTCGCATTCAAAAAAATCAAAAACAGCACCTGGTTTCAAGCGCTGTTTTGAGTGCTGGGTTCTGAATGGGATTAATGCTTTTCGCCTGGATGGTGATGCGGGGTTTGAACCTCTTCAAGCGTGTGACGCAGGGTTTCGTTTTGTTGAAACTGCATTTTCAGGGCTTCATTGAGATCTTCCTCTGAAATCAGGCCTTTTTCGGTTAGCACTTCACCCAAATGTTTTTCGGGGTGTTCTTTTTGGAATTCAATGGCTTCAACCAATTGTGAAAGGCGAATGACCTGACGTTTGATCAAGATTTCTCCCAAGCGTTCATGCTGAGAAAGACGTTCCCATTTTTCTTCGTTGGTCATGCGACCCAGTTCTCGCAGGCTGTCATCAACCGATTGGCTGCCCCGGATTTGGGCGATCAAATAATCGACAAGGGCATCTTGGGTAATAAAACCCTTTTCAACAGCGAGTTCACCCAGGCGCTTGCCCGTGCGTTCCTGTTCCTGCATGAGATCCGTCAATTGTGAGAGTTTCAACGCATTGATCCGGACCAGCATTTCACCGAGACGCTCAACACGGGTGAGCTTTTCCCAGTTTTCCTGTTCCTTGTGAGTTTCAGATTCCATCATATGTCCCTTTCCGCGCAAGGATAATGCCGATCGGATTCGGCTGATATAAAGAGCTGCCAACCCTGACATTCAGGACTGTCAAATACTGGTAAAATACATGCAGAATCATACCATACCCCTGGGATTGAAACCAGTTGCATGCAAACGAAAGCCTCTATTTTATAGCTTCAACTAAAAAATTTCAGAGTTTGTGACCTGAACGCCGAAGGGAAAACGCTTGAATACGATTCTCGAACACTTCAGTCAGTTTTTGTTTGCGCAAAGAAAATGGATCGTCTTGCTCTGGCTGGGGCTGATCCTGCTGGCGATTTTGAATTTAGGTCTTAACCCGCATCAGAATGAAGAAACTGAACTTTCCGGCGCAAGCGGAACCGAGGCCGCAGAAGTCGTAAAAATTCTGCGTACTGAGTTTGCTTCCCGTTTGGGAAGCTCGGCGGCTTTGGTGCTCGAAAACTCAGTCTTTGCAGAGACTTTAGCCCAAGATCTTAAAGCCCATTTTCCCTTACTCAGCCGTGTAAAAGAAATTTCAAGTCGCAAAAAACACCAGTACCGACTTTTTTTGCTTGAGTTTCGACCCGATTTGCGCTTGCCTGAAGCTCAGGCCCAAACCGGCCCCTTACGCAAGTATCTTGCTGACTGGTCGAAACGGCATTCCGGTAAAATTTGGTTGACGGGCAATACTGCTTTTCAGTATGACGCGCATCAGGAAGGGCGCAAGGACTCACACCGGGGCGAAAGTATTGCCCTTTTGCTGTCTTTTTTGATCCTGGTGCTCAATTTTGGGGCCTTAACCGCTGCTTTTTTGCCTTTGTTGATGGGGGCTTCGACCCTGATCCTTTTGAACAGTCTCTTGAAATTACCGGGATTTTCAGTTAATCCCGTTTCGCGGATCTTAACGGGCTTGGTCGGTTTGGCCCTGGCGATTGATTATTCTCTCTTTCTCGTCAGTCGATTTCGAGAAGAAAGACAGGCCGGGCATACGATTGAGGAATCTTTGCGTATTACCCTGGCACTGGCTGGGGAAACGATTCTTTTTTCGGCCTTGATCATGTTTTGTAGCATCGCTGTGCTTTTGATTCCCGATGTCAGCCTCAGCCGGGCTGTGATGCAGGGAATTCTGTTGGTGATTCTGATCTCATTGGGCAATGCCCTGCTGGTTTTACCGGCCTTGCTGGCCCTGGGGGAACCCTATCTCGATCGCCCCCGTTTTCTCTCCCGCTGGATAGCCAAAATCGACAGCTATCCCTTTTGGAAAAAATTTTCAGAGCAGATTACTGCACATCCAGGCCGCTATTTTATGCTTTCTTTGTTGCTTTTAGGTATTTTTGCCTGGCCCGTGACCCGCATGAAACTTTGGGAGCCCGTTCAGGCCGTTGCGCCGAGGAATTCAGAATCGATGGAAGGCTATCTGCGTTTGCAGGCCGATGGCTGGGGAGGCGAGATTTTACCCGTGATCCTGGTTCTCAAAGCGCCTCCTGGAAAGACTGTATTTGATCCTGCTGTGCTGCTGGCTTTGGATCGTTTGAGCCAAGATCTGCTGGCACAACCCTTCGTCTCTGAAGTAAAAGGTTTGATGAGCTGGAGTCCGGGATTTGAATCTCGGGATTATCTGGCACTTTACAATACCCTGGGGGCCTTCGGCCTCTTGAGCCGCCCTGATCCGCGCTTTGCATCTTTGGTGAATCAGAGTTCAGGCAATCACTTGACGCTGATTCAGGTCTTGCCCAAGGATCCGATGGAGCTTGACGATACCCGCAAAATATTAAATTTTACCCGAAACTATGCCCAAGAGCATCCAGAATTAAAACTTTTATCTGGGGGGGTCGTTGCGCGGGTGCAGGACTTTACCCATGAGTTGTATCGCCAAACGCCTCTGATTTTAGGCTTGGTTTTTGGGAGTATTTACCTCTTGCTCTTTGCTGCCATGCGAACCTTGATCTTGCCGATCAAGGCTGCAATCATGAACTTCTTGCCGATACTTTCAGCCTTTGGCTTGCTGACCTTGGTTTTTCAAGACGGTTGGTTCAGTTCGGTTCTACATACCCCTGTCAATGGTGCGGTTACGAATATTGTGCCCCTGGTGCTTTTCTGTATTATTTTTGGTCTGAGTATGGATTACGAGGTGCTCATTCTGAGCCGAATCAGCGAAAATTATCACCGCCATGGGCAAGTTCGTGAGGCCATTGTTGAAGGTTTGGCCCGAAGTGGTTCTGTGATTACAGGGGCTGTGTTTATTTTATTGGGGGTATTTATTCCTGGCATTTTTTCGAGTTCGCCGCAAACCCAGGAGATTTGTTTGGGAATATCAGCGGCTATTTTATTGGATGCCACCGTAGTCAGACTTTTACTTGTTCCCAGTTTTATGATGCTTTTGGGGCGTTGGAACTGGTGGCGACCGGGTAAGAAATAGTGGCAGTTTTTATCAGTCTGATTCACATCAGGGGGGGGCGTATGTTATTCTGGGTTTGTCCACTTTTGGAGGGAGTCCGGGTGGTGAGGAAGCTGTCTTGAAAACAGTGGCCCCTTTGGGGTTGCGGGTTCGAATCCTGTTCCCTCCGCTAAAAAACCGGTTGCTTAGCGCGACCGGTTTTTTACATTTTTTGTCTGAAGCAGTGTTTAATTGACCCCGCGTTTTGACAAGACGGCCAGTGGGGTCAGGCAGAGGATTTTAAAATCCATTCCCAAAGAAAGATTTGCAATATACTCGAGATCTAGATTGAGTTTGGTGGGGATATCCAATTCGTCCCGACCATTGACTTGGGCCCAGCCACTTAAACCGGGGCGCACCTGAAAAACACCCCGCTGACGTTCAGTATAATCAGCAACGATGGGTGGCACTTCAGGCCGAGGGCCAATAAAACTCATTTCACCCTTCAGAATATTCAAGAGTTGAGGCAGTTCATCGATACTGGTGCGGCGTAGAAGCTTGCCGAAGCGGGTGATGCGGGGATCATTGGTTTCGGTTAAAAGGGGGCCGATTTTATCTGCGCCAGCCACCATGGTACGAAATTTATAAATTTGAAAGGGGGTCTCATTCAAGCCCACACGGGTTTGAAGGTAAAAAATGGGCCCCTTGCTTTCGAGGCGTATCAGCAGGGCCACGCACAGTAAAAGGGGAGCCATACAGAGCAGCATCAACAGTGCAAAGCAAAAATCCAAGGAATATTTCAGGCGTAGATAGGGTTTAGCATCCACAAGCGCAACAGGTTTTATTAAACTTTCAGTATTCATATTTTTTTATTCCCAATCCTGAAGGGACTTAATCAGTTGGGCTTAAGCCTCTGGGTTTCCTTGCGCTTCATCGAGCGCTTCACGAAAGCTTTCCACCGTTTCCAATAATTGAGCATAGCAGTTTTCGAGTTCGTGGGTTGCAAATCCCTGTTCCTGAAACAGATCAATTTCATCGGCAAAACGATCGCAACTATCTAATAAAAATTCCAGGCGGGATTCATAAATCTCTATCTGTTTGAATCCTTGGGAGCTTTTAAGCGTGAAGATCGCTTTCTGGCTTTGTTGGGTTTGTTTGGCAATTTTTTGGAGCAAACTTTGGAAGGCTTCATTGACTGCTAAATTTTTTTTCCATTCCCTGATGATTTTTTCAAAGGGGTAAAGTGCGATTTCAAGAGCGGTGCAGTCTTCTTCTGCTTCAAGCATTTTCAGCTCGGCTTTTAAATCACGATAGCTGAGATTGAATTGCTCAAGTGTTTGGGTTAAATTTTCAAGATCGTCTGCTCTGCCAGAAGGCAAGGGCAGTACTTTTTCCTGAGCCGCTTGGCAAGCTCTTTGAATATCAAGCAAGAGTTGTTCGGGTGTCAGGCTGTTTACCGGAAGGGGAGAACTTGGAAGGGGCGCTGGCACAGAGGGGGGGGGATTTGAGCGGGAAACTACTTGGGTCGGAGGGAGATAGAGGGCTTTTAAGAGTTTCTGAGCATCTGCCTGTCGGGGGTTGAGTCTGAGTGCTTCGCGCAAATACGGTTTGGCCTGTTCATTTTCTTGAATGAGCATCAACAGATAGGCCAAACCGACGAAGGCTTCTGCTGAATTTCTTTGCGTTTTTACAGCGCGCACAAAACATTCAAGCGCTTGCTTGAGCTGGTCTTTCTGTTCAAACTGAGAGTTCCAGACCTCGGCCAAAATCTGGTATCCCATCAAGCACAGATCCTGTATATGCTCTGTGCGGCTGGATTTTATTTTGCTTTGGGTTTCACGCAGGGCCTGTAGATCGAGCATCTTTCTCAATCTTTCTGATTCAATTTATTTAGTGACCTGTCCCCATTATAGCTTTTCATTTTTTAAATGCGTATCGGGCAATCGCTCTATAAATTTTAAGATTTAATCCAGAATTACAATGAGATTAACCTTTGCTTTAACTTGATAACGTCAGCTTTTCACACTTGTCTTCTACAAACAAACTATCGAGAGAGATCGCGAAGAGAGAGGAATATTAGAAAATGAAACGTCATCAAATTTTAGCTGCCCTGACCTTGACCCTGAGCTTGACCGCCTGTGGTGGCAGCGTGAATTCTCCTGGCTCTGCTACCGTTGGCTCCTTGGGGGCCTCCTCCTTATCCTCTTTAAGTGATGCTGGCAGCTCAGGTATTACCCCCATCGAAAGTCTGGATGACAGCAGTTCTGCTGTTGCCCCAATTGAACAAGCTGCAGCTCCTGAATTGGCTGCCCCTCTTGCTGAAGAAGCACCTGCTCTTGATGCGCCTCTTGAAGAAGCTCCTGCTGTAGACACTACTGCACCCGCTCTCGAACAAACTGAAGCTGAAGTGCCTGCTGCAGATGCCGCTCAAAATCTGGATGAAATTCCTGATATGGATTTGGGTTCCCCTTATGTGCCTTCTGGCAGCAGCCTGGGGGGCGGTGCTGGTTATATTGCTGATGGCAATTATAAGGTCGATCAGGACACATTTAATCAGTGGCAGCCCGTCAGTGTTGTTTCTGATGGTTCTTCGATCTATGTGGCTGCCGTTGATGTGAAAACACCGACCAAAGGCACGGTGATTCAAATGGATACCTCAGGTGGCAGTTGGAAAGACCTGGGCAAATCCCTGCTTTCAACCTTTACCTTGGGCGCAGCTGGTTATAAAATGCCCAAAACCATTCAAGCAGCCACCCTCGATGACTCTGGCAATCTGATTGTGACAGACGCGCAAAGCAAACTTTATCGCATGGATGCCGCCGCTAAATACAGCACCACGGCTGTAGATGCCGCTCTCTCAGATGCGCTGGATCTTACCACCGCCGGTGGCAATATTTTCGTAGCGACCACCAGTGGAATTCAAAAATTTGATGCTTCTCTCTCTGCAGGTTCTGCTTTCAGCACTGTGATTCCCTCTGGCGGCGTAGGCCATGACAGCCAGGGCAATCTCTACGTGGTTTCTAACAATGCCATTCAGAAAATTGACAGCAGTGGCAATGCTTCACAGGTGGTGAGTGGCTTGACCTCTCCCCTGGATGTCAGTGTTGACAGTGAAGGAACCATTTTCGTACTCGAAACCGATGGTGTGAAATACTTTAAATCCAGCGGTGAATCCCTCGGCAGTTTTGGCTCTGGTGACTTCTCCGCTCCCAAATCCCTCTTTGTAGATTCCAGCGGCACGGTTTTCGTCGCTGATTCTGGTGCAAGCTATAAGGAATCTCAAATCGTAAGATTTACAAAGGGTTAAGCATTGCAGACTGAGTTAAGTACTTATCTAGAGTTCGCACTTGAAGCCGCCCGATTGGGCGGCTCTCAGTTGCTTGATTACCGGGGCCACCTGTCTAAAATTCGCAGCAAAAGCAGCAGTGGTGATTTGGTGACGGAAGCAGATGAGGCTTCTGAAGCCACTATTTTAGACTATCTGAAGCAAAATCTGCCGCAACATGCCCTGCTCGCCGAAGAATCAGGTCGTCAGGAAACTGGCAGTGATTGGCTTTGGGCGATTGATCCTCTGGATGGCACGCTGAATTATGCCCACAATTTGCCTTTTTTCTGTGTCTCACTGGGCCTGCTTTATCAGCAAAAGCCCGTATTGGGAGTCATTTACGCTCCCGTGCTGGCCGAAACCTTTGCCGCTTATCAGGGCGGGGGAGCCACCCTGAATGGGGATATCTTTCAGGTCTCACCTGTTGAGACCCTTTCACAAAGCTTTCTGGCGACAGGTTTTCCCTATCGCAAAGCCAGTCTCGAAGACAATAATTACGCTGAGTTCTGCTATTTGGCTGATCAGGTTCAGGATATCCGTCGCCCGGGTTCTGCCGCTTTGGATTTGGCCTATGTAGCCTGCGGGCGTTTTGATGGCTTTTGGGAACGTCATCTCAATGCCTGGGATATTTGTGCGGGAGCTGTTTTAGTTCAGGAAGCCGGTGGAAAAATCAGCAATTACCAGGAAGGGACGCTCGATCCTTTTTCTGGCGAAATTCTTGCCAGCAATGGCCGGATACACACTCAAATGGCTTCCCGTCTGCAAGCCGTTCAATCCTCTGGCCTACATTTAAAAGTGACCATTTGAGCGGACCCTGCGCTGAAACTCTTTGGCCTTTTCTAAACGGGGCAGGAGTTCTTTAAAATAGTTACAGAGACGTTCTAAGCGTTCGTTTTCGCTGCGACTTTCCAAAAGTTCCAATTTGATTTCAGTTTCCAGACTGAGCAGGGCGGCCAGTTGGAAACTGATCGCATCGGTGTCAAGACTCCATTCTGCGTCAGAGCCAATCAGACTGAGAAAGGTTTGGTAATTTTCAAGCAATTTTGTTTTTAAGTCGGGATCCGGTATTTCGCTGGGATTCAGATCTTCAAAATAGCGAATTTTTGCCTGAAGATAAGAGCGGGAATGATCCAATTCCAAGACATGAAAACGCTGACTGCCCTGGGTCATGATATCCAGTTGACCATCTGCGTACTTGTGCAAGATTTGATGCACAATCACCGTACAGCCTGTTTCGTGTAATTTCTGAGGATGGGCGAAATTGATGCCGATCGGAAGGTACTGATTGCTGCCTGCGACCGGTGCGCAGTCGGCGATCATTTGCTTGTAGCGGGGTTCGAAGATATGCAGAGGAACAGGTTCTCCAGGCAGGGGAACGATTCCCAGTGGAAAAATTGGGATCAGGATTTCAGAAGACATGCCAGTTTCCTTGTGGTGATTCCATTTTTGACAGTATACACGAACTGTTTGGTTTGAAAGCAAGACCGATCAAATCGTTCACACTATCGGGCCCAGTCGGGTTCATTTTCACCAGGAAAGAGACAGTCTCTCCAGCCTGGCAAGAATTTACCCAGATCCCGCGCCAGGAGCGCCCGGCTGTCCCAATCAGGATCGGGCAGGGCCACTTCCAGAGGATCGATGGTATTCAAACGGCAGGGGTGGGTATTGCCTGTTTCCATCGCAAGCAAATCCCGTTTCCAAAAGCTGAGGGCCCGTGCCTGCCAAAGATAGCCATAGCGATAGGCTGTTGGGTTGAGTCCCCAACCTGCGATGCGCTCAGGATCGGTACGGTAGTGGCTTTCCCTCTGTTTGACGGTTGTTTGTGCTCGGTTGAGCTGGGTTTTGGCGAACGCCAGCCAATGGGCTGCCTCTTGTTTTTGCCCGACCTGACTGAGGGCTGCATGTTCATACTCTGCAAGTTTAAAGCCCGCACGCAAGGCGTTGATTTCAAGACCCGCCACGAATTCTGCCGTAAATTCTGATGGATACTGTCTTTGCAAATTTTGGGCTTCTCTTGCCAAGGCTTTAAATTCGCTGTGCATTTGCGCTAAGAGCGGGCGAATCTCACGCAGATAAGTCTGGAGTGCCTGGGGCTGTTTGCGCAGATCTTCGGGTTCCAGCCGATCCGGTTGGGTTTGAAATCCTTTGAGAATCCCTGATTTTCGAGCCAAGGCGGCAATTTCGCTCCAGGCATCCACACCTGCCAGATAGGCCATGCCCGTATGTTTTTCAATTTCTCTGGGGTTTTTTCCCTGAAGCTGGCCCAAGACCAACAAACGGTATTGGCTGGCAATGGTTTTTTCGAGCAGTTCAGTCCAGGCCATTTGCCCTGCTCCAGCGGGTTGCAGGGCATCAAACAAGAGAAAATGTAAGGCTTCGGCTTCTGAGCTTTTACCAAAATCAGGGCTCCAAGCTGCACGGCTGCTGATCCGGTCATTCAGCCAATAGCCCCATTCAAAGCCACTTGAAAAAAGCATTTGGCCCTGAATATCCAGGGCTGGCCCTGGGTTGCCGGGCAGACGAGAGCCTGCCAAGATCCAGATATCATGCAGGCGTCTGGCGGCATAGACCGGTAAAAACAAAGGCTGGTTGATATCGTAATTGACCCAATAGCTGCTCTCAGGAAACCAAAGCAAAGGGCGTCTACCAGCTTCCTGACGGATAAACTGATGCATCTGCGAAAAATCTTGGTGTCCATAGGTGGGAGCCGGGTCGTCCAAACTGTAGATTTGAACGGTATGGGGCATGATGCCAAGTCGGGGATCTGCGTAATGGGGCAAAAAATTAAAATTGAGCGGGGCACCCGTTTGCGGATCCCGGTAGCGCTCAGAGACTTGGCCGCTTGAAATATGGATTTTGGTATAGAAATGTTTGTGATACTGGTCTTCGAGGTGGGCGGTTGCCGTATTGAGCCAATCCAGCATCAATTGATCTCCGGCATTGTGAAACTCACTCAAGCCCAGTTCTGTGCTTACAAAATCAAAGCCAGCTTCCATCAGCCAATCAAGATTTTCACGAATCTGTTCCTGTTCCTGACGCAGTTCACCAAAACGGGTCACCAGCCTCCAGGCATTTTGCTGCCCCAAAGCCAGCGGGACGTCGATACCGGCTTTGATGCCCCAGCGATGGGCCTGTTCTACCAAGCTTTTCAGGCGTTTCTGTCGCAAAGTACTGCGAGAAAATCCCTGCCAAGGCCCTTTTTCAAGCAAGACCCATTCCACTTCATTTTGGCGGTTGGCGATCAACCATTCCAAATAGCTTTCCCATTCCCCCCGCAGGCTTTCCCAACCTTGGGGGTCGCTGGGGCCACCAGGGCCCCAGCCATTCAAAACATGGGTCATTTCCAGGGGATGCATGGTGTGATGCACCAAACCTCTTTGGGGCCAGAAAGGTTTTTCTCTGTGCTGTTCTCCCGCTGAGGGCAGATTCAGCTGGGGGGGCGAGAGCACCTGAAAAGGATGATTGAAACGAAAACCCAGACGCTCGAGCAGGGCATAACTTCCGTAAAGCAGGCCCCGGTTGGTGGGATCGTCTTTTTCTACCTTGCCCCAGACCTGAAGTGTGAGCCCTTCAGGGGTCTTTTGGGCCTGCCATAAAAATTCTTCTTCAGCCAGATCAACAGGTGCTGGGGAGGTTCCCAACTCCAGCCTGAGTTGAACAGGCACTTCAATTTTCTCGAAATGCTGGACAATGCGTTGGCAGATTTCTGAGGGCATGCTCTGGCCACAGGCGATATGAATGGCTTGGGCCTCAGCTTTGAGCGGGGTGAGCAGGGTCAGGGCCAGAAGGGCTGCGCTCCACTTAAACATCTTTTTTTCCTGGATCAATCGTGATAATTCAGAATGACACGGATGAAAGACCCACGACAAGCTTGCGTTGCTCTGAATTGTAGTGGGCTGGACCTTGGCTGTGAGAGATGTACCCTTGTCAGCGCTTGGGCTCAGTTAGAATAGAAGCAAGTTAGTACCTGGAGCACGCCCGCATGAAAGGCCTTCTCAACTGCCGTTTACCTGATCCCCCCTTTGATCAATCCCTGCCTTTCCCGATTTGGTTGGCTCCGGTTTGTGAGAAACCGGTTTTGGAGTATTATTTTGACCTTTTTCTCTATTTGGGGGTGACAGAGATTTTACTTGTCGATTATTTACAGACCCCAGAAATTTCTGCTCGCTATGGCACGGGAGCTGCCTGGGGCATTCAGCTCAGTTATATTGAAGGTTTATCGGGCGAGGTTTTGCCTGAAACCTTAGAGCGTTTAAAGCATCATCTTCAGGATGATTTGCTTGTGGTGGATGGCCCTCTTTTTCCCTTTTATGATCGTCAGACCCTGAAAACCCTTCAACTTCCCCGTGAAACGGGGATTTACAGTTTGAATCAAAGGCATTTGGACCTCACCGACAATATTCTTTTGGTTTCGCATCAACTCCTGAATACCTTGGTGAGTGAGAATCGTTTTGATGCCTGGATCCAGGTACCTTTGGACTACCATCCCGAGGTGCGTTTTCCCGTTATTCCGCTGCACAGTCTGGCTGCCTATCTTCAGATCAATCTTGAAATTCTGGGGCGTGCTGAGCGTTTTGAACTTCAGGCGGTGCAGGAGCCCGATAAAATCTGGAAAGGCAGAAATGTTCATGTTCAGACTGAAGCGCAGCTGGGCTCGCCTCTTTGGTTGGGAACAGATACGGTTCTCGGAGCGGGTGCGCAGGTTTCACGCAGTCTTTTAACCGGACACGTCAGAGTGGAAGATGAGACCCAGCTTCAAGAATGTTTGGTGATTGGCCCCAGCTATTTGCAAGGCGTGAATCTGCAACGCAAGTTTGTGATTGGGCAAGAGATTCTTCACCCTGCCAGCGGCCAAAGAGAGCGCTTGCAGATTGAGTGGGCTCAGCAAAATCGACTTCAGGAGCCCGCTGCACGCTTAGAAAAACTCAGTTGGGAAAAAGACTGGATAGAGAATTTTTTACGCAATCGGCGCAAGGCCTATGCCTTTTTAGAACGCTTTGCACGTTTTCAGAACAAGCGATTTTATGCGAATGCCCAGGGCCAACTCTTGGAGCTGCCGGTGTTTAAACAGCGCAAACAGCCAGCTCTGCCTGAAAAATGGTTTTACCATTACCAATTGGACAAGGTGCCTTGGTATGAGGCGGTTCTGAAGGGCGAGCTTTGGTTGGTGGGCAACCAATTGCAGGAAGAAGGCCCCGCAGGATGGGAAAGGGTGAATCAACTGCCTGTCTATGCCCCTGGCATTTATGCCTATGCCAATTTGCCCGAGCTGGCCCATCTGCCAATGAATGAACTCTATTATTGCAATGCTGCCAGCCTGGATTTAGATCGCTGGATTTTGGAGCAAAGCTTAAAAGACCTAAATGCTTGAACGGCTGCGCATTTTGGCGTTCATGGCGTATTTATTATAGGCCATTTGCATAATATCCGTGAAAATCACACGCATCAGACCTTCCTGTAAAACGGTAAAGGTATCCTGAATCATGTGAGAATCAACTTCAAAAGCGGATTGAATCCGGCTGTATTCTTTGAGAAACTGGTTGATTTTGATCTGACGCAAAAGGCCGTCCTGATCGACGAGCGTGATAAAATTGGGCCCCAAAAGTTTATGCGCATCTTCTGACCAAAAAGCCTTTTCGGTCAAAACCAGATCGCGACGACGGGGTTGTTTGATCGTAAAGATCATCGGTGCGAAATTGAGCATGGCCTGGGTTTTCATTTTAAACTCAATCGATTCTACGATAAAATTTTCAGCTGACATCGCAGGCCCCTTTATTACATTTTTGATGCTTTTATCATATCATACCTTGAGTACACTCTCTGAGCGGCCCTGGCGAAGAGGATAGTGCCGATTGAATTGTTAAATAATTTAAATTTTAAGAAAGTTTTTCTTAAGAACACGTGATATTATCCATGTGGTCCCGTGTGTCTTTCACCGAATCTGGAGGTCCTATGCGAAAAATCCATCCCTTTAAAACCGCTTTGAGTACCACTTTGGCATCTGCTCTGCTCTTTTCAGGTTGCAGTATGCTGCCTGGCAATGCCCGGAGTGTACAGAATCTTGCTCCTGCCCCCCTGAACCGCCTGGCTGCCAATGCCGCGCCTGTCCGCGCACAGAGTAAATCGACTGATCTGCGCAGCGCCAGCCGTATCTGGCAAGACGAAATTATCTATTTCGTCTTTACCGATCGGTTCTCCAACGGCGATCGCAGCAACGATTTCAATGTTCAGAACAATCCTTGGGCCTACCATGGCGGGGATCTTCAAGGGGTTATCAATAAGCTCGATTATATTAAGGATTTGGGGGCCACAGCGATTTGGCTGACGCCCATTATCGACAATCGAGACAATGGCTTTGTCGCCGATTTTGGCGGAGGACACAAACAGGAAATCTGGGGCTATCACGGCTATTGGTTTAAAGACTTTTATAAGATAGATGAGCATTTGGGCGATATGGCCAAGTTGAAACAATTGGTCGCTGAAGCGCATCGCCGGGGCATTAAAATCCTTTTGGATATTGTCGCCAACCATACCGATTATGATCATCCTTTTGCAGTGCAGGGCAAAGCCAAGGGCAGCAAATACTATAATTGGTTCAACCACAACGGTGTGATCAAAGACTGGAACAACCAGTGGTGGGTTGAAAATGGCGAACTGGCAGAATTGCCTGACTTGAATCAAAGCAACCCAGAAACAGCCCGATATATCATTGATGCGATGAAATGGTGGATTACCCAGTCGGGTGTGGATGGTTTCCGGATTGATACGGTCAAACACGTACCCCGCAGTTTCTGGCAACAATTTAACCGTGAGATACGTGCCTTTGCTGGGAATGACTTCCTGCTCTTGGGTGAGATTTACACGGGCTACCCTGAATTCCAGGCAGATTATCTACGCGAGGGCATGCATTCTGCTTTTGACTTCCCACTTTATTACGCCATCAAAGACGCCTTGGGTGGGGGCCAAAGCATGCGCCGTTTGGGTGAAATTTTTGATAAAGACGGGGTCTATCCCGACGCTTCTTTGCTTTCGCCTTTTATCGACAACCATGATGTGCCCCGCTTTGTACATGAAGCCTCGGGTGATAAACGCAAACGCCTGATGTTGAGTATTGCTTTTATCATGTCAATTCGTGGCTTGCCCATGCTCTATTACGGCACTGAAGTCGGCTTGCCGGGTGGGCCTGATCCTGACAACCGTCGGGACATGGATTTTAACCGTGACAGTGGTTTACGGGATTATGTGAAATTCATGACCAATCTGCGCAAACAAAACCGGGCCATGCGTCGCGGTCGTCAGCTCGAAATGTGGAAAGACGAACAGGTCTATGGTTTTACCCGTCTGACAGAAAATGCGGCTGAAGAGATGATTGCCGTTTTCAACAATAGCGAACAGCCCCAAACCCGTCAAATTCCCCTGCGTGCTGAAAGCCCGAACAAGGCAAGCCAGAATCGCTTGGTGAATCTGCTCAATCCGCAGGAAACCCTTCAAATTCAGGGGGGAGCGATCCAGGTCACTGTGCCCCCGCTCTCTGCTGCGATTTATCGTTTGAGCGGCAAATAAAGCCAAAATGGTATTGTGAACCCGCTAAGCACTCTCAGCAGCGCTTAGCGGGTTCTTTTGATTGGAAGATCCTTTGATCCAATCAAAACTTTGTTTGGAAATATCAGACCCACACGTGATAGTGGTTTAAGTATGCTGTGAACTGGGAAGATAGGATTCCATTTGGGTGAGATTTTCCCCCAATCGTTTAGACAGAATTTCCAAGAGACTGCGCGCAAAAACGGGATAGGTTTCTACCACGTCGATAAAATCTTCTCTTCCGATCCGAAGCAGTTCGCAATTGCTGAGCGTTCTGACGCTTCCCAATCGGGGAGAGGCATTGAGAATTTCCACTTCTCCGAAACATTCTCCAGTTCCCAGACGGGTGACTTCGCGCCCATTGCGTTCTACGATGACTTCGCCTTTGTTGATGACATAAAAGGCATCGCCGGGTGAACCCTGTTTAAAGACGCGGGTATTGACTGGCAATAAAATTTCTTCGGCAGTATGGGCTACGGGCGTCAGTTCTTCTGCGCGAAACTGATTGAAGAGCTGGGTTTTCTTTAATAAAAAGACTTTGTCTAAGAGTTGAAACACGTTTTTTTCCTCCTCAGTACTGGGGGCCGGGTTGCGAACCCAAGTGGCGATTCGATTCAGCCAAAGATCCTCTTGAATCAGGGTGCTGCTCCACCAGGACTGGCCAATATAAGCGTCAATAAAATCACGATCCCGGCCCAGTGCCAAGCGTTTTTCCATTGGAATTTCATCCATCAGCGGCAGGGTCAGTTCGACCAGATCCCGGCTCAGGGTATAGTTTAAGACCTCTAAACTCAAGGCCCGGTAGTGGGGGGCCTGGCTTTTGAAGTTCAGATAGGCCTTGTACATTTCATTGGGATTATAGAGCAGGGCAAAGAGTTTAAACAGCATATTCTGCACAAAAAGGATGCGCTGTTTGAGTTCCTGCTGTAAAAGTGGGGCCCGCTCACGGTTGATGGGATTGCTCTGCAGCAGGGAAAGCAGAAAATAATAGGAATATCCAAAGCGAAACTCACGTTGGATCTGGTAATGAATAATGTGGTTGTATTCTGAAAGATTAAACATGAGCTTGCGGCGCAGGTTTGTGCAGGCTTTAAGTGCTTGGTATTTGTGTCGGACATGGGGTTCTTGTAAAATTTCAAGCAGGCTGGCAATGGCCTGGGGCGTTTCAAAACTGCTCAGCAGTCGGATGAGTTCTTGGCGATAGTCATGGCTGCTGGTATTTTTTTTAAATTCTTTCACGGCCTGGGGCAGGATCAATTCGGCGGGAAAGTGTTGCAGACTGTACAAGGCTTCACGGGTGGTGCGACGATCTTCAAGTGCTTTGAAGAGTTGCGGCATGAGCTTGGGTTCAGGGGTGAGGCCTGCGGCGTTTAAACACACTTTCCTGATTTCAACAGCTTCGGAAGCCAACAGTTCGGCAAAATCTTTGCGGAAATAGCGAATCCCGATCGCCCCCATAATACTGGCTGCTGCACAGAGTTCTTCCTGTTTTTGACTGCCCATTAAACTTTTTAAATGTTCTGCTCCTGCCAGGACGCCTTCAATGCCCCCCCGTGTAAACAGAAAGACGGTAGCTTCAGCCTGTACCGCCAGATGTGTGTCTTTGAGGTGTTCAATCGCGATGGCGTTGATCGACTCATCTCCCATATGCTGCAAGGCCTGAAAACAGGCTTGGCGAACCCTTCCCACCCGCTCGTGGCGCAGCAGGTGTAAAACGATATCCACCAGATCTGGATTGGCTTGATGGCGAAGAATATGCATGGCCGTTTCGCGTACATAGGGATTTTCGTGTTCTATCAGAGGCAGAAGTTGATCCTGAGGAAGTCGCAAGGCATGGGTTTTCAATAATTCGAGCGAAAACAGCACCATTTCTGGATTGTCCTGGGCCAGGCTTTCTTCAATTCGGGCACTGGAAAGTTGAATGGGAGACTCGTTGCTTTCTTCATCTACCAAAAGGCGTTTGCGCATCAGGGATTCATGCAAGCTTTGGGTATAGGGTTTTTTCAGTTCAAGACTGATCAGAATGCCCGCGAGGGCAAAGGTCAGGCTTAAAATTGCCAGGCCAAGCGTATTGCCCTGCATGACAAAAATGGCCAAGCTGACCAAGGGGACTGTGGCCAGCCCCAGAATGCCATTGACTGTGAGTTTGAGCTGGCGGCGGGTAGTGGAATCAAAAGGCAGATAGACCAATTCTGTGGCGGTTTTAAAGACTGAATTGCGTGTAATCTGTTCAAAGAATTTGGTGGCTGTAATCGAAAACAATGAAGGCCTGAAAATAAAATAACCCATGCCCATGCTCAAAGCGACAGGGGTCAGGGCCATGCCGAATACCACGCCATAGGCGTTGATCAGACGGTTTTCGACAAGGGCTTGGATAATCAGCACGCAGATATTGGTGATCGCAAGATAAGTGCCCATATAGGCGGTAATTTCGTTCTGACTAAAATGCCCTCGCAATTGCACCTGCAGATGATAATCTGCGATCGTCGAAGAGGCTCTGACGCTGATCAGAATCAAGATCATCAAGAGCAGCAAACGATTTCCCAGGATGCCTTTCATGAATTCTTGCAGTTGTTCCTGCAAGGAGTTTTGTTCTGCACTTTGTGTGCTTGCATTTGCTCCAGGATGTGTCAGGCTGTATCTTTGCAGGATCAGGCTCAGTCCTGAAAAGACACTCAAAAGAAGAACACAGATAAACAGCAGATTTTCGGTGCCTAAGCTGCTGGCCAGTGAAAGGCTGATCCAACCCCCACTGATGGCGCCAATCGTGCCGCCAAAGCCAATCAACGGAAAAAGACGTTTGGCTTTGCGGCTGTCGAGGCAATCCCCATACAGGCTCCAGGTTTGAAGCAAGGTCAAACCCAGAAACGTATCACAGCAAATCGGCAGCACAAAGCGTATCCAAGCCGCTTTGCTGAGCAAGAGAAAACGCCCGCTCAACAGAATCCCAATAAAGATCAGGCCCAAACCGATGCTTTCATATTTTCTGTCAATTTTTCCCAAAACAAAGCGGGAATAGACCACCGAGAGCACAAAGGTTAAAATCGATTCTGCTAGAAAATACCAGGGGTACCAACTGGAGTCAAAGGCACCTAAAAATAAGCCGGTATTCAAACTGCGTTGCAGCGATTGGTTACACAGTGCGACTGAAAAATGCAGCAGCATGAGCAAGAGCAGGCCCCATTCGTTGCTACGTACACCCACAAAAGCATTGACGCGCCGAAGTCCCTGTTTCAAAAGACTACTCAAGGTTGGCCTGCCTGCTCTTTAAAGGCCTGTGGGTCATGTGAGCACAGAATTTGTACGTCGGGGTGCTGACGGGACAAGAGTTGCAATTTGAGGAGCGTATTGCCCCATTCAAAGGCATTCCAAGGCTCGAGAACCTGTAGCAGCAAGAGGCCAGGGGAACAGTTTATTCCTGGAAAAGACAATTGGCCCCTCTCAAAAAAAGCATCCCCGGCATGAAGTAACCAACCTGTTGGGGTTTGAATCGCAATACCACTGTGCCCGCGGGTATGGCCACGCAGCGGAATCAGTAGAATTTCCTCTGGCAATCCCCGTAAACTGCGTACAGCATTGAGGCCTTTCCACGTCTCCCCTAGGGGCTCATAGGTTTCCCACTGCACGTCATGTTTCCATTGGCGGGGCAAATAGCGCCAGATTTCAGCAAGAGAGGGCTGGCTGACCGCTCCCTGGTATTCGTTAAGGTGAAGATGAACACGGGCCTTCGGAAAGTCAGCAAGGCCACCGGCATGGTCAAGATCCAGATGGGTGAGCACAATATGTCTGACCTCTTCAGGTGCAAAACCCAATGCCTTGATTTGAGCCAAGGCGGTTTCCTGGGCGTGGTAGCGTGGGGGAGAAAAGGTATCCAGCAAAGGGCTGACAAAACCCAGGCGTAAATCTTCCCGTCCCAATCCTGTATCGATCAGCACCAATCCAGCTTCTGTTTCAAGCAAGAGACAATGGCAAACCAGCATTCCAGGTTTCAGGAGAGAACCCCTGCCATTGAAAAGTTTTTGGCTGAGTGGGCACAAGGTGCCACAATTGAGATGGTGTATTTTGAGGGCCATGCGCCCTATCATACCATGGCAAAAATCCTTATTCCAGCCCATTTTCAGCTGAATAGGCCTTGGACGTTTTTGTAAGGGTTTTTCAGGCTGGAAGTGAAAAAACTAAATAAGGAGAGTTAATCCTTGCTTGGGTTCCCTGTTATAATACAGCCAGTTTATGCTAAAGGAGTTTCCTCAATTGAAACGCATTTTTGCTTTGAGTTTATCTGCTTCGCTCCTCTTCTCTGCCTTGATGGGCTGTGCACCAAAATATCCAGGAGATGATTCTCCTTTCATGGGTAAAATTCTATTGACCCAGGTGGTCGATAACAATGAAGAGATCTTTCTGATGAATGCGGATGGCAGTGGAAAGGTCAATCTCAGTAAAAATGCAGCTGCGGATACCATGCCGCGTTGGTCAATGGATCGCTCCAAGATCGTTTTTGTTTCCGATCGCGATGGCAATCCAGAAATCTATAGCATGGATGCCAATGGCCAGAATCAGCGTCGTTTGACCGACCATCCCGATCGCGATCTCTATCCCGATTTTGCCCCTGATGGCAAACACATTACCTTTACCTCTGAACGCGATGGCAATGAAGAGGTTTATATCATGAACGTTGATGGGTCTCAACAAAAAAATATCAGCAACCATCCTGCTGGAGACGCTGTTTCCCGTTGGTCGCCCGATGGCAAAACCCTGCTCTTTGTCTCTGATCGGGATGGCAATAACGAGTTGTACACGATTGGCATTGATGGCAAAGGGGCTCAGAACCTGACCCGTCATCAAGGACAGGATTACGGCGGCACTTGGTCAATTGATGGCAGCATGATTGCTTTTGCTTCCAGTCGGGATGCAGACTCCAATGAAATTTATATCATGCAGGCTGATGGCTCTAAAATTCGCCGTCTCACCACCGATCAACTTGCAAAATTTGGACCGGTTTTCTCACGGGATATGAAACGGATTCTTTTCTCAGGTGCAAAGAGCCAAAGCAGTTCCACGCAATATGATTTGTTCCAAATTAATCTGGATGGTTCGGGTTTGCGCAATCTTACCAATTCTCCCACCGACTCGAGCGAAGGGGACTGGTAGGGCGTTTCTACCTGTAAATTTTTGCTCACAAGCTTCTGGGCTCGGGGTGCCTTGACCCCATGCTCAGAAGCTTGGACTGGGTTTTTGTACTTCAAGTTTTGGCACGGTCTGAACCTACTTAATTGTCAGCAGGATAAGAGGAGTGCTATGCTTTAAGGGCATGCATTTTATTCATATTTTCAGCTTTAACCCGCAAATCAGGGTTTATCTTGTCCCTCCCCAGACGGATTCTCTCGCTGGGACGTTTTCTGTCTCTCGATTAAGGAACAGATTTTAAGCATGCCATTAGCGCTTTAACAATAATAACTTCCATGGAACCCTATGAAATTTTCAGATTTTGATTTACACCCCCCCTTGCTTCAAGCACTCGATGAAATGGGCTATACAGGCCCCACTCCCATTCAAGAAAAAACGATTCCAACGCTGCTTGAAGGCCGTGATGTCATTGGTTGTGCCCAAACGGGTACCGGTAAAACTGCGGCTTTTGCCTTGCCTGTTTTGCAAAAGATTAAACCGGGTGCCAGCGCGCATCCCCAGGCTTTGATTATTACGCCGACACGTGAGTTGGCTGAACAGATTTTTCAGGCCATTCAAGACTATACCCGTTTCATGCCAGTACGTTGTGTTGCTGTGTATGGGGGCGTGCCTTCCCGAACTCAGGAATCAGCACTCAAAAAAGGTGTAGATATTGTCGTTGCGACCCCTGGCCGTTTGTTGGATTTGCTGCAAAAACCTTCCTTGCGCCTCTACGACGTGCGTTTTCTGATTTTAGATGAGGCGGATCGGATGCTGGACATGGGCTTTATACCCGATGTGGAGAATATTGTCAGCTATGTTCCCCGCACCCGGCAAACCCTGTTATTTTCTGCCACCATGCCCCCTGAAATTGAAAAATTGGCACGCCGTGTGACCCGCACCCAATCTGCAGAGATGATCGTGATTGGCGAACGCAGTTCTTCAGCGGATACGGTGACACAGTGGATTTGCAAAGTGGGCGATCGCGAAAAAGAAAGACTCTTGATTTCGCTGCTCAAACAACCCGAAATGACGTCTACGATTGTGTTTACCCGTACCAAGCTGGGGTGTGCCGAGCTGAGCCGACGTCTGGAACAGGCGGGTATTTCAGCCATGGCGATTCACTCCAATCTTTCGCAGGTTCAACGCCAGAATGCCTTGGAACGTTTTAAGCGTGGGGAGTGTGAAATCCTGGTTGCTACCGATATCGCGGCCCGAGGTCTGGATATTGAGCATATTTCCCATGTCGTCAATTTTGATACCCCGACCCATCCTGAAGATTATGTGCACCGCGTCGGCAGAACAGGCCGCGCTCTGGCCAAAGGAGAGGCGTATACCTTTGTTTCTCCTGCCGAAATCCGGCATCTGAAAAATATCGAAAAACTGATCAATCGCACCTTGCCTGAATGGTCAGACCAACGTGAAACCCCAAAATTGGAAACGGAAAAAACCGTTAGTCAGGGAAGTGAGCGCGGGAAAACCACTCACAAAAAATCAGCAGAGACCAAGCCTTCTCAAAAAGCGCAAGAAACAAGGTCTGTTTCGCCTAAAAAAGAGAGACCGCTCAAAAATACGGGCAAAGCAAAATCTCAGCGCTCGACTGTTGAAGAGGGCGCAGCGCTTCAGGAGAAGAAAAACAGCACGGCAGCTCGTTCAAAAAAACAGGTGCCTCAGGCAGAGCCTGAAACACCCAAACTGATTGAAGCGGGGAAGGCCCCTGCTCGGCAATTAAAGGCGGGCAAGGATCCTGAAGCGCAAAAGAAACTCAAACCTGGACCTGCGCGTGACACGCATAAAAAATTGCATCCAGGATCAGAGCCCAAGCTTTTACTTGAAACCTCGAGTGAACCCGCTCTTTTGCCCTCAACTCAGATTCCAAAACCTGCTTCTGCCAAGAAGTCCCGGAATGCTCAACACCTCCGCAAGCCTGTAAAGGCTGAGTTGTCCGTGGTTGATCAGGTAAAACATAAAGAAAACCTTGCTGAAAAGGCCCGTCCCACCAAACGCACACCAGAACCCAGCGATTTTAGAGAGCCTTCCCCTTCAGTAAAATCTGAAAGAGAAGTCGAGCAGAATGTTTCGACACAGACCTTGGGGCCTGCTGCTCAAGAATTGAACCGTCGCAGACAGGCCTCTGAACGCGCCCAGAAGCGTACGTCTGTTTCGCGTTTGACGGCCCATACCCAGGCTTCCGCCTCAACCGCAGAACCGCGCTCTGCCTATGGAGAATCAAAACATCTTTCTCCTCAAGTTTCAGAGCTTTCCCGCCAAACGGTGCGCCAGGAAAAGGCGCCTGTGGCGAATCCTCAAAAAGACTCCTATGCGGCAAGAATGGCGAAACAATCGCCTCATTCCAGTCATGCTCCGCGCTTCTTCCGCAGCGAAGAGGATGTGGATTGGTTAGATGAGGAGTAAATCCGCATTGTCTCTGCTCTTTGCATAATCTTTGCAGGGATTCTATACTAGTAAGATGGGAAAACGCCTTATCTTATCAGAAGAATGCGGTTTAGAACGTTAAATTAAATGTCGATAGCCAGTCCTGAAGACCTTAAATTGATCGAAAAGTTAATTCAACGTGGCTTGGTTGAACGTGCCACTTTGGTGGGCATGCTTGAGGCTCAGAAAAAAGCGTTTGAAGAGTCGCACCGTACTTTGTCAGGGACGCTTTATCAATTGGAGCCAGAAACAGGGCTTTTGCGGGTCAGTGATTTGGCTTCGAAACAGGAGCTTGCTGTTTATCCGCTTTCTGCAAGTTTAACGGGTTCACAGTGGGCCCCCTGGGCAACCCATCGTCTCTTGGTAAAAGAAGACGATGGCACTCAACTTTTTTCTGTTCCTCTTGAAAAAGAGGCGACAGCTGGTTTGGTTCTGTCGCGTGAAGGCGCTTGGGTTTTGACCCAGGAAGGGCTGCAGGCAGATTGGCTTGGTTATGGTCGTAGCAGTCTTTTTCCGGGAAACTTACGCGACAGAAATCAAACAGGACCTTGGGATTTATTCTTTGCTGCAGATGATTCACTTTTTGCCTTGGCCGATCGTGGCGCGGGGACTGTGGATGTCTTTTCAACTCAAAACCATCATAAACTTGCCCATTTTCAAGTGCGGCCTGCGGGCAGTCATTCAGGGCTGAACGTGGCCTTTGATTTGCGTGATCAACGTTTGATCATGACAGACAATACCTCAACGGTTTTGCATGTGGGGAATATCGCCACGGGTCAAATTGAGCAGATCAAGCCGGGTTTGGGCATGTTGGGCAATCTGGTCATGGCCCCTGATTTTGAACACCTCTATCTATTAACTTTGAAGCCCGCTCAAGAATTGCTTTATTTAAAAATTTCGACCTGGTCTGTCAGCAAAAGAATTCCATTGAAAGGAGATCTCTTTCGAAATCAAAGTGAAGTTCCCAGCGATTTACTCCAGCTTTCTCCGAATCAAAGGTTCTTGCTGGTGATGACTTTCCAAAATGCTCCTGATCCCCTCACCCCTGTTGTCTCGGTGATTGATACAGCACAGGTGAAAACACTGCGTCGCTATGCCTTGAAAGACGGTTCAAGACCCTGTCAGATTTTATTTGCCCGACCCAACCCACTTCAATCCTATTCCCAAAAAAATCTCAAGCAAATGCTCTTAGAGTCTGGGTTGGTCAATGAGCAGACTTTGTTCTCCCTAGAGCAGCCAGAAATTGAAATGATTCCGCCCCCTGTACTGCATCCTTCAGATTTGCATCAACCCCAAGAATTTGTGCCTCCGCCTGTTCTGAGCCCCCCGGTGGTGGCCCGAAAGCCTATGCCTGGACCCGTTGCTCCGGCTCCCGCGCAAGCTGAGCCGCTTCCCCCTGCTCCGCCTGAGCCTGAAGCTGTAAAGGCACCGTCAAAACCCAGTGCCTCAGAAATCAGCCTGGGCCCTGAAACAGAAAGCCTGATCGCAAAACTTTTGGCTGAATATTTTAAGCTGGAAACGGGCCTGGAAATCATGGACTTTCCCCGTCCTTGGAAGTTACTGCAGGAAGAAGCTGTCCGGATTCGTCCGATTTTGGAAAAATCCTTTGATGTGCCTGTGGAACTTGAGAAACTGCATGAGGGGCGCAGTCTGAAAATGACCTTGCGCCGCAGGGCGGTTGTGCTCAGACAGGAGCAGGAAAGCTGGTTAAAAGAACATCCTGATCCGATCGTGCCTTTGCAATGTCCGCTTTGTCAGCAGAATCTGATGAATCATTGGGAATGTCAGGTCTGTGGCTATGAGCTTGAAAACGCCTTGCGCAGTTTTAAGGCTCGGATTGCTTCTGCTGAGGCGACGACTGAACTTGAAAATGGCAATTTTGTTTTGCCCGATCCACAGGGCTTGCGCATCCTTGAACTGAATTCCCGCAAAGAAATTGTCTGGCAATTGGATCCTGATCAGCTTTCCTGTGAGTTTCCCAGAGATGCAGTGCGTATGCCGGATGAACGCCTTTTGGTAGCAGACAGCCACCGCCATCAAATTTATGAAGTGGGATTAAAGGGCAAAATTCATTGGTCGATGAAAACCTTTGAATCAGAAACCCATCGCTTGAAAAATCCTGTAAAAATCAGTTGGCGGCGTACCTCCTCAGGTGAGCTGCGTTATTTGATTGTGGATCAGGGCAATCACCGCGTACTTGAAATTGATCATGAAAGTCAGATTTGCTGGAGCTTTGGGGAACAGGGCGTGTCAGGAGACGATACTGCGCATTTGGATTCTCCGACGGATCTTCAATTTACCCCTGATCGCACCTGGTTGATTACCGATGCGAACAATGGCAGGGTTTTGGAATTGGGGGAAGAAGGTGAACTTGAACAGATTTTTGAGCGCGAGTCCTATGGTTTGCTGCGACCGGTTTGCGCCCAACGTCTTTGGAATGGGCATACGTTGATTGTCGATGCTGAAGCCTATCAGATTCTGGAATTGGATCCCTTGGGGGTGGTCAAAGAGCGGATTACTTACTATAAAACAGGCATGCCCACTGAGCTGCGCTTGCTCGAGCCCTCCCGCTTGATTCGTTTGCCCAATCAAGATCTTATACTCTATAACGATCGCAAGGCGATACAAATCTTGCCGCTGCAAAAAAAATTAATTTGGTTTTCAACCCTTGATAAACTTCAGCTTGAAGCTGCCAAACGATCGGAGTATAAGCCTGAATCAGCAGAAGCCCCTCCCCTTCAGAGCCAAGAGTCTCCAACCCGTGAAATTCCTGTTCAGGCAGCAGTTGAACCGCTTGTGCCAACTCCCGCAGCCCCTAAAGATGCTGGGGCCAAGTTTCGCAGAGTTTCAGCCCAAGAACGGCTTCAGGCTTTAATTCAACGCCCAACTGCACCCAAGGCACATTTGGAGAGTTTTGATCATTCTGTGGTCTATACCCGCGAGGGAGCAAGCCTGACTGAACATTCTCCCTATTTAATTGATCAGCGCCACAACGGGATTGTCAGAATAGATCGCAAGGGCCGTGTGATTTGGCATTTTGGTTATGATCTCGAGCAAAGACTTTCGCGTCCTCAATTTTTGCAGGTCACTTCTCACTCGCTCGTGATTGCAGACACGGGCAATAACCGGGTGATCGAAGTTTCGCGCCTGGATAAAGAGCTTCTGAATGAAATCAAGGGGCCGGTCAGTCGTCGTTTGAATCATCCCCGATCGGCGATGCTGCTCAAGAATGGGAATTATTTAATCGCCGATCAATACAATCAGCGTTTGGTTGAAATTACACCCGATAATCAGACTGTTTGGGGATTTAAGCGCGATGAGCTGATTGCCTCGCCGCAGTATGCTGAAGAATTGCCCGATGGTAGCATTCTCTTTTGTGATGCCCTTTTGAACCGGGTGACGATTATTCACCGCTCGGGTCTGGTGAAATGGTTTTATGGCAATCCCATCAAAGGCAAGGGTCAATTGCCAGGAAAACAGGATCGTCTTTTTGGGCCTGGATACGCGACCCGTCTTGAAAATGGGAATTTTCTGATTGCCGATACGCGGCACCATCGGGTCTTAGAAATTAATCCAGAAGGTAAATTAATTTGGGAGTATTATGGGCATGCCCGCAGCAACCGTTTAAACCCGACCTGGTTGGCGCGTTTGGAAAATGGCAATACGCTGGTTTCATTTTTTAACCATACCCGTCTGGTGGAACTGAGCCCTAAAAATGCCTCTGTTTGGTCGTATACCCTGGGCAAAGATGTTTTTCAACCCCCTGTAGCAGGTGATGAGGATACCTTGGTGCAGCATGAGGTTGAAGAAATCCAAACCTTTTACAATGCGGCTGATCGTCGGGTGATCCAAACCGCTCAAGCCAGTGGGCAAGAAGTGGTGGAGTTGCATATCGAACTGATGGATGGCGTACAAATGAAGTCTGTTCGTGCTTCTTTGATTATGATGCAGGTAGAAGAGTTTGGCATGGTGATTAAGTCTTTCCCCCCCCCTGAGGATTTACTGGCAGATCGCTTTGGGCGCCACTTGGTTTTGACCTGTTCCCTCTACAAGCAATTTGATCGCGATCAAGTAGCTCACAAAGTCAGCGGCATTGCTGAAGTGCTTGAGGTCTTTGCCCACGACCCCGATTTAAACATCCATTAAATATTCTTAAAAAAGCCCCTGCTGAATTTTCAGCAGGGGCTTTTGAATCAGAATGATTAGAGCCAGCGGCTGATCACGACTTTGCGTTCTGTATAGAATTCAATCCCGTGTTTGCCATGGGCTTTCAGATCACCAAAGAAGGATTGCTTGGTGCCTCCAAAATTGAAGAAGGACATGGGCGCTGCCACGCCAATATTGATACCCATCATGCTGGGAGAAACGTTATAGCAGAATTCACGGGCCCATTTCCCATTCTGGGTAAAAATCGAAGTGGTATTTGCCAATTCATGTTTCTCGATAATGGCAATGGCTTCATCCAGGCTCTCAGCCTTGATCAGGCAGAGCACAGGGCCAAAGACTTCCTCTTTGCCGATCGTCATTTCGGGGGTGACTTTGTCAAAAACGGTGGGCCCCAGGAAATATCCCTTGCTGTTTTCATAGCCAATACGGCCATCCAGCAAGAGTTCTGCTCCTTCTGCAACCCCTTTTTCGATATAGCCGATCACGCGTTCTTTGTGGCCTTTTGAAATCACGGGGCCCATCAGCACGCCCTCTTCCAGACCATTGCCGACTTTGATTTCCTTGGCTTTTGCCACCAGGCGATCTTTGAAAATTTCGTAGGCCTGGCCGACGAGAATCAGGGTGGCTCCAGCCAGGCAGCGTTCGCCCGCACAACCAAAGCACGAATCGGAGAGAATTTGGGTGGTCATTTCAGGTTCTGCATCGGGCATGACAACCAGGAAATTCTTGGCGCCGCCTAAAGCCTGAACCCGTTTGTGGTGGCGGGTGCCTGTTTCATAGACATGTTTGGCCACAGGGGTTGAACCGACGAAAGAAACCCCAACGATATCGGGATGCTCGCACAGGCCATTGACCATCTCTTTGGCGCCATGCACCATTTGAATTACACCTTTGGGCAAGCCTGTCTGGTGCCAGAGTTCAAACATGCGCTGTTGGGTCAGGGGGACTTGTTCAGAGGGCTTCAGCACAAAGGTATTTCCCGTGGCAATCGCATAGGGCATGAACCAGAGGGGCACCATGGCTGGGAAATTAAAGGGCGTAATGGCGCCATAGACACCCATCGCGCGGCGGGTGGATACACAGTCAATACCACGGCCAACGTCTTCAAGGGTTTCACCCTGCATCAGGCTGGGAATCCCACAGGCCACATCCAGATTGTCAATCCCGCGGCGCACATCCCCTTGCGCTTCAGCAAAGGTTTTTCCGTGCTCCTGGGTGACCAGGGTCGCGATTTCATCGAAATGTTCTTCCATCAAATTTTTAAAACGGAAGATATATTTCGCGCGCTCAGCAGGAGGGGTTCGACGCCAGCTGGGAAATGCGGCTTTGGCAGAAGCCACGGCGGCATCCAGATCTGCTCGGTTGCTCAGGGGAACCTGGGCCAAAACCTCTTCGGTGGCGGGATTGATGACATCCAGAACTTCGCTGGAAGATGAGGGGACAAATTCCCCATGTATATAATTACGCAAAACTTGCATGGAACTACCTCTCAGGTCATTACGGGTAAATTACAGACCTCGGTCTGTTGAATCGGGGGAATTTTGTTCTGGTGGATAGGGAGCACGATGCCCGAATGCCTTTATTTTAGCAAGTCTGCGGACAAAAGTAAATATCAGGTAATTAAAACTTTAATTTTAGAATAAGCTTTTGCCATGATGCGCATTCTGAGTGCTTTAGAGACGATAACTAGCTTATCAATTCTCGGGAGTAATTGAGCCATGGCCATTACCGCAATTCAACAGACACAAGTGATCAGCAAACCGCAGGAAGCTTCACGTAAACCGGAATCTCAACAAAGTCAGGCAGATAAACCTTTGGCAAGTATGGGAACGGATCAGGTCACGCTACAAAGCAAAGGCTCTGTCAGTCCGATAATCACCATTTCAGGCGGTGCCTTTGCGGGCAGTCTGGTGGGGGCTGCAACAGGAGGCTTGTTAATGGGGGCCGGGGATTTGTTCCTGGGCGGTGCACAAAGCGTGAAACAGGCCACGGCTTTTGGCGGGGGCTTTGGTGCAGTTGCCGGTTTTATCAGCGGGGGGGTGGTTGCCAATCTGACCGATTCCAAGCTCAAAGCAACGCTGTTTGGTGCGATTTCGGGTGCCGGTATTGGAGCTGTTGCTGGGGGCGCCATGGCAAAAAATCTTCCTGCAGCTTTGATCTCAGGGGGCGTAGGCGCTGTCTCTGGTGGGGTCAGTGCCTTTATGACCTCCAAGTGGTTGGGGCATTAATTCGCAGAAAGATCGTGATGATACCATTCTCAGGCAGATCTGTCTGAGAATGGTGAGATTGAGAAAGAAACAATAAAATGCAAGTTATCCACCGATTGATCGTATTGTCAGCTTTTCAGCTTCTGCTGCCTTTTCAGCCTTTTTTATCAGAACCTGTAAAAGCTGTTCTATTGCAAACCCAAGAAAATTTTTCAGAAGCGCTCTCTATCGCCGTTTTGCCCTTTGAAAACCTGACCCGTCTCAGTGAAGATGAATGGATGGGGCTGAGTTTGGCTGAAAGTCTGGCGGGCTCGTTGGCACGCTTGCCTACTCTGCAGGTGATTGAACGCAGCCAGATCAAACGCATACTGCAGGAACAGAGCTTTTCGCAATCTGCCTTGGCAGATAGTTCCCAGGCCCCTTCTTTGGGAAAATTGGTAGGTGCTCGGCGCATGGTGCTTGGCAATTTTCAAAAAGTGGGAGAGCGTCTGCGCATTCAGGCGCGCATGATCGCTGTGGAAACGGGTCAAATCTTGCCTGAGTCGGTGATTCAGGTAGAAGGACAGGTCCGTGACATTCTTGATTTGCAGGATCACCTTGCGCAAAAATTGCTCAAATCTTTTCAGGGTTCAACCTTTTCAGCACCTGCTGTTTCGCATTCGGCCTCTGCCAATGAAGTCCACTCGCTTTATTATCGTGGCCAGTATCTGCTTGAAAAAAATACGTCGGCAGATCGACAGGCTGCAGAAAAACTTTTCCAAGAAGCGTTGCGCTTGGCTCCCCAGGATGCGCTGGTTCAAACAGGCCTGGCTGAGTTGTCTTTGGCGCGTGGCGTTCGCAGCAAAAACAGCCAGGAACTTGAAAAGGCAATGCATTGGATCAATGTGGCTCTGCAGAATAACCCTCAGCTTGTCAAAGCCTGGTTGGTCAAGGTCAATATTTTGATTGCTCAAAAGCTTGACACCCAGGCAGAAGCACTTCTGAAAGAAGCCTTAGAGGTTTTTCCTGGCAATACTGAATTGGTCTTGAGCTATATTAATTTGCGAGATCAAGCTTCGATTGAAATCAGTAACAGAATGATTTCATCTGCTGAATTAAAATCTTTGCTACAGCGTTTAGGAGCAGAGCAAAATGCTCCTGAAATCGCTTTTTCCTTGGGAATGCACGTGCTTTATGAATTGTTTGAGCAAGATCAGCCAGATTTTGCCGAAGCCTTTGCACTTTTAAAACAGGCAGGTCAGGCTTTGCCGGATAATCCCGTGATCCCTTTGCAATTGGCGCAGATTTATGTGCGTCAAAACCAACCTGAACTGGCGCGACAACAAATCGAACTCGGTTTGAGCATTGACCCAGACAGTCCTTGGATTCCGATCATGGCTCACAGCAACTTCAAAAATCTATACTCTTACTATCGTCGTATGAAACAGCCTGAACGCATGGCTGAGATCCAAAAGCGCTCGCTCGAAGTGATTCAGAAAACGATTCAAAAATATCCGGACAAAGCCCTTAACCATGTTTTGCTTGCCCAAGATTTGGAGCAAATGGGCCAAACAGAGCAGGCCTTGGCAGCTTTGGATCAGGCAGAGAGAGTCTCCCCTGAGTACCCCACTATTTATACCCAACGCGCAAAAATTCTAGAAAAGCAGAAAAAAACAAAAGAGGCCATACAAGCTTTAGATAGGGGGCTGGCCTGGATTGACAGAAGTGAAGATTATCAGAGCATGAGACCCTATCTGATGTTTGAAAAGGGCAATCTAAAGATGAGTATGGGGCAAGCCGATGAGGCTTTGCTTCTTTTTCAGGCGATTTATGATCGCTACCCCGCTGAGCGGAGCAGTGCACTCATTGCTTTGATTGGCTATTACACTTCTTCGAAAGAGTACTCCCGGCTTTTAAACTATTATCAGGAATTATTTCAAATTGACCCCTTTTCACGCAAGAATGCCTATTTTCAGCAGGAATATAAGCAGGTTTGGCTGCGGAATGAATTGCTGAAAACCCCCCATTCAGTCGCCTTGCTCAACGACTTGGGGCAGGTTTTGCTCCAGGCCTATGAGATAGAAGAGGCTCAAAAGCATTTCAAAACAGCCTTGGAACTTGAGCCCAATAACCCTGTCGTGCTTTATAATTTAGGTTCCCTCTTCTTGACCAATGGGGAGCCTGGAAAAGCTATGCCTTTGCTTGAGAAAGCCTTAAAAAATAAGCCAGCTTATGTCAATGCAGCCTATAATCTGGGGTTGTCATATCTTGCGCTGCATCAAGAGGCCCAAGCCCGAGAGATTTTTCAGCAATTGCTGAGTTGGCAGCCAGATCATGCGCAGGCCTTGGCGGCTCTGAAAAATCTGCATTGAGAAGCCGTTTGAAGATTTCAGGGTTTGCCGCCCCTGATAAAAGCTGTGTACACTGGTTCATTCCAAGAAGTGATGAAAAATAGGATTTTATGCTCAGTTCTCTTGAACAGGTTTTGCTTTTTTTATCTTTTTTCTGCTTGAGCGTTGGCATTGGGGCTTCGATTGAAAAAAAAGATATTCTTGCCGTGTGGCAAGACAAAAAAGCGATTCTGGCAGGTTTGGGCCTGCAATATCTTTTGCTTCCCAGTTTGGCCTGTGTCTGGATTTTGACCTTGAACCTGCCACCACTTGCTGCGGGCACTTTGCTGCTGATTGCCACTTGCCCTGGCGGAACCACTTCGAATATGTTCACCTATTTTGCCAAGGCAGATGTCAGCTTGAGTATTTTTCTGACTTCTCTGACCACCTGCCTGGCTTTTTTCATGACTCCTCTGCTCTTGGCCTTGTTTGGAGGTTCATTGGGTATTTCGGGCTCTTTGCAGCTGCCTTTGCCTAATTTAATCGTCACCCTCTTTGCCGCTCTTCTGCCCGCTGGGATTGGCTATTTGATACGTGCAAAATCTGAAGGGTGGGCAAAGCGAACAGAAAGAGTGGGAGCTTGGATCGGCTATGTTTCGATTGGCATCATGTTGGTGATTTGGGGGCCCAAAATTCTTGAGCTTTTACAAAAAGAAGACCTGCGTGTCTTTGTGGCGACAGGGCTCTTGAGTTTGAGTGGTATTTTCTTTGCGCATTTACTCAGTCGGGGCCTGCACTTTGAGCAGCGGATTGCCCGCACGCTCTCCTTTGAAACAGGGATTCAAAACGCACCCTTGGCTTTTGCGATTATCAGCCTCAATCTTCCCCGTGAAACCGTTCTACAGATCAGTTGGATCCCTCTGCTATATGGGGCACTTTCAGTGGGCAATGCCGCTTTGTTTACCTTGCTTTACCGCTTTTCGGCGTTGCGGATTGCCCCTGAGCTGCAAACTGTGAGGCAGGGAGAATGAAAGCCACTACCTCACGTGCTTTTCGGCAAAAACATATCAATACTTATAGTTATGCCGATTTTGATAATTTTGAAGACTATTTTCTCTATTTGCATCTCAATCAGGATGTCTTGCGAATGCATTTTTTCGGTTCCTTTGTTTCCATTCCCCTCTTGCCCTGGGCCCTGTGGATGTCTTGTTACCAACACCAGTTCTGGCCCTTGGTACTCTATTTGGGTCTGTATTATGGCTGTGGCTTTTCAAGCCATTTCCTCTGTGATGGCAGAGTATCCAAAACCACGCCTGATTATGGCCCTTCGTATTTTTATGTGATCAATCTCAATTTCCGAATTTTGGCCGGCAAAATGAAGGAATACGAGCGGAATTATTTTGAAAAATATCCGCACACGCTTTGGGTTTACGATAAAAACCTGGAGCCGCCAGCGGGTGTTATTGGGGGAGGGCGATGAGGCAGATTGCGTATCCTGCTTGGCTCAAACCCTTTTTAATCCTGAATTTTGTTCTGGGAGCCGGCTTGAGCTTTTTGCCTTTGCTCCGTCCCTTGGGGTGGGGGCTGATGTTGCAGGCTGGGTATTTGGCCATCGGCTATGTCTGTATCTATGTGGCCGAATTGGAATCAGATTTCATGACCCAGGCCAAGCGAGAAGTCGGTGATTGGAATGGCCTGATCGTGGCGTTGACACGCTTGCGCACTGAAAATTGTGAAGCTGCAGTTTTGGCTGAAGCACTGCAAGTCTTAAACCGCCAGTTTTGGCGGGAGTATCTGCTCTCCCGTCGTTATCTTTTGCGTTCAAGTCTCAAACCCAATTCAGAGCTGGAGCAGCGCTTCAAGATCTGCAATCAAGTGGCGATTGAGTGGAAAAACCTGCTGGAAGCAAAACTTGCAAGCAGAGATTATCAACTCCAGGGAGAAGAAAAGCAGGCCTTGCTGACACTTCAAGAGTTACGTCAGGCTTGATTCAGGACTGTTTTTTTCTGACTGCGTTAAAAATTTGCCTAAAATTTGACGATTGAGTTGATCCATTCTCCAACCTCTGTTCAAGTGCCTTTCGACAGTATAAAACCAAATCCAGAACAGGCCTTGGTTACCAACGCTGTTTTCATCTCTTGGGTCATCAAGGCCTCAAACTGAAGTGAAAGTTTTGAACCTCTGTATTGTGCCGCAGGCATTTCCCTTCCTTCTGTTCAAATTTCATAAAAACCAATTGAGAAAATAGCGTTATAATGCCTGCATGAACGCATCTGAAATACCCTCTTTGGAATCCTCGTTTATTGAAGCTCTGAAGTCGCTGCAAGCAGGCGAAATACTGACGTCACGTCAGGCCTTTGAATCCATTGTTCGCGATTATCCAGACTGTAAAGAAGCCTGGTATCATTTGGGCGAAATCTGCCAAAAATGGGGAGACTTCGAGAACGCGATTGATCATTATACCCATGTGCTGGAGCTGGACCCCGCTATTCAAGAGGTCTATAACAATTTGGGCGTGATAGCCACTCTGCAGGGGCTGCCAGATTTGGCCAGCGGTTATTTTTTTAAGGCGCTTGAAATCAATTCCGAATTTGCCCCTGCCCATCTCAATCTCGGTCAGCTGTTTTTACCGCTCGGGCAGTATGATCTGTTTGCCTATCACTGTCTTCAAGCTTTAAACATTGACGCTTCGCTGGAAAGAACCTATTTTCAAACCGGAATGAATGCTTTGCTTAAGGGTGATTTTACGCAAGCAGAAGCGCTTTTTTCTGTGATTGTAAAATATTCTGGCACCTTGAGGGTCAGTGCCCTGCTCAAAAAGACTTTCTGTTTGCAGCGTTTGGGGCGAGACAGTGAGGCCTTGGGCTGCCTTGATCAGGCCTATGAACTCGACCCGGATGGCACCATTGCCTTGATGCGTGCCTTTTATCTGCCTGTGGTCTATCGCAGTGAAGCCGAATTGAACCAATGGCGCGATCAATTGACAGCCAAGTTGGAGACACTTGAAGCCGAACAGGCAAATTTGAGCTTCAGGCGTCTGCATGAAATGGATTGGTATCCTTTTTACCTGGCCTATCAAGGCCAGAACGACCTCGAGATTATGCAGCGTCTGGCCCGCTTGATTCAGCCCCATGTGCCAGCGCTTTCCCCTTTGCAAGAAAAACGCCCACGCGAGAAAAATTTGCGTGTGGGTTGGGTTTCCCGTTATTTTCATACCCATTCAGTTGCCCAGTGCTTTTTGCCTGTATTGAATAATTTTCCCAAAGGGACTGTTCATCTCTTGTTTCAGGTGCCAGGCTCGCGTCAGGACTTGATGCCGGGCAGATTTCAAGCAGCAATTGCTGCCGTTTTGCCCCTTTCTGAAGTACTTGCTCAAGCCCAGGAACAAATTCAGGCCCAAGAACTGGATATCTTGATCTATACAGATTTGGGCATGGAGCCCTTTGGCTTTTTATTGGCTCAGAACCGTCTGGCTCCCTTGCAGTATCTCTTGCCGGGTCACCCTGTGACTTCGGGTCTGAAGAGTTTGGATGGTTTTATTTCATCTCGAGTGCTTGAAGGCCCTGATGCCCAGCAGCATTACCAGGAGCCGCTTGTACTTTTAGATCACCCCCTTGTCAATTTCCCCAATCAAGCACAGCACCCTGTGATCGAGCGTGCTCAGACAGGTCTGCCCGCTGGCCGGCTTTACGCCTGCCCTGTCACCCTGTTTAAATTGCATCCCGGTTTTGACAAGGTTTTTGCAGCCTTGCTCGCAGCAGATCCAGAGGCTCAAATCCTCTGTTTTCAAGATCAATCGCCTGAGATTGCAGCCATTCTCAAGACGCGTTGGCAAGAGCTTTTGGGGCCAGATTCGGAACGCATGCATCTTCTGCCCTGGCAAAGTGCTGAGCGCTTTCAGGAATTGCTTCCCCATTTTGATCTGGTTCTGGATCCTTTTCCCTTTGGTTTGGGCACCACGGCCTATCTCGCTTTGCAGGCTGAGGTGCCGATGGTCTCCTGGCCAGGAGAATTTCTCAGGGGCCGGGTGGTACAGGCCCTGTATCAAACCCTGGGCATACAGACGGGCCTGGCCACTTCGCTTGAAGACTATGTCACACAGGCCCTGGCCCTGGCGCAAAACCCTGAATTGCGCCAAGCCTGGATTCAAACTTTGCGCCAACAGAAACATCTTCTGTTTGAGAGTTCGCTGGGCGGCCAGGAATTGGCTGTTTTCTTACAGGATGCCCAGGCCCGAAAACTTCAGCAGGAAACTGTGTGAGCGAGCCCCTGCTCTCGGTTCGAAATTTGGTCAAGGTCTATCCTGGCGGGGTGGAGGCCGTGCGGGGCATCAGTTTTGAGCTGGAGCAAGGCATGTGTTTGGGCTTGCTGGGCCCCAACGGGGCGGGCAAAACCACGACCCTTGAAATGATTGAAGATACGCTCTCTCCCAGTTCGGGGGAAATACGCTATAAGGGCGTTGCCCGTGGCCCCCATTTTAAAGAAGAAGTCGGTATTCAATTTCAAAGTACAGAATTGCCCCAATATCTGAGCGTGGGTGAAACCCTGAAAACCTTTCACCGTTTGTATACACGCCAGGCCCCACTTGCCGAAATTATTGAAATCTGTCAGTTAAAAGAATTATTAGATCGCGATAACCGTAAAATTTCTGGGGGGCAAAAACAGCGTCTCTTATTGGCTTTGGCACTGCTCAATGATCCCGATCTGGTTTTTTTGGATGAGCCTACCACGGGTATGGATCCGCAAGCCCGCCGCAATCTCTGGGAGGCAGTGCTTGAAATCAAACGCAGGGGAAAAACCTTGGTTTTGACAACCCATTATATGGATGAGGCCCAATTGCTCTGTGATCGGGTGGCGATTGTGGATCAAGGCCTGATTTTAACCAGTGGAACGCCCCGTGAATTGATTCAAGAACATTGCCCCTATGTTTCGGTGATTTTACCCGCTCAGACCCAGGCTCTGAAGGATTTTCCCTGGCCAGTACTGGAACACCAACAGGGACTTGAAATTCGTGCAACCGAGGCCAATGCCTGTATCCAAGAACTTTTGCGCAGAGAAATTGCCCTGAACGAGATCAGCATTCACACGCCCAATCTCGAAGATGTGTTTTTGGTGCTGACAGGACGGAGTTTGCGTGAATAAGTTTTCCAAAAGCTTTGAGCGTTTCTGGAGTATCTTTGTGGCCCGGAATTACGAATTTATTCGCGATCGGGGCACTTTGGCCTGGAGCTTTCTCTTTCCTTTTCTGATGCTGGTGGGTTTCAGTTTTACCTTTGATCGTGAACATCCCCCCGCCCAGGCCAAGATTGGTCTGGTGGGCAGCCAGTCTGTTCAATGGCAGGCCACCCTCAAAACCCTTCCCTTGATCGAGGTGGTTTTGATTGAAAATCTGGAGCAGGCCCGCGATAAGCTGGCGCACCACAAGCTGGATTTGGTTTTAGACACTTCGCCTCAACCCCCCGTCTATTTTTTAAGTGAAACTTCGCCCAAAAGCAGCGTGGCAGAAAAACTCGTGATTCGGGAATTGGAAGTGCGGGAAGCGCGCCCGCCGCCCCCTCCACTTTTCAGACGAGAAACCCTCAAAGGCTTGGAAGTTCCCTACCTTGACTGGTTTTTTCCAGGCATGTTGGGCATGAATATCATGTTCTCAGCGGTTTTTGGGGTGGGCTATGTGATTGTGCGCTACCGAAAAAATGGCATGCTCAAACGTTTGAGCGCCACACCTCTGACAGCCTTTGAGTTTTTAGCGGCACAACTCAGTTCTCGCCTCTTTTTAATAATCTGCAATACCCTGATTCTGTTCGGGGGCTCCCTGCTTTTGTTTCATTTTGAAGTGCGGGGTTCGTGGTTGGCTTTGGTTTTGCTGTTTATTTTGGGGTCGACCAGTCTGATTTCGCTGGGCTTGGTGGTGGCTGCGCGAACGGAATCTGAAGAGTTGGCCGGAGGCTTGATCAATCTACTTACCTGGCCGATGATGTTTTTTTCTGAGGTATGGTTTTCACTTGAGGGTGCGCCTGAGTGGCTGCAAAAGCTGGCTTTGCTCTTTCCCCTGACCCATATGATTCGTGGCATGCGCCAGGTCATGAATGATGGCGCGGGCCTGGCGCAGGTTTCAGGAACTCTGCTGCTTTTGCTGAGCATGACGCTGGTTTTTCTCAGTTTGGGAGCCAGTCTCTTTCGCTGGCGAAAAGTTTAAATGGTCTGCGGGCGTTTAGGCCCCTTGCATGGTGTAGCTGTCTTTCAAGGCAAAGACCTGGTTTTTCCAGATCTTTTCGAAGCGTTCCGGGTTGACCGTGGGTTTTGCAATCATGCGCAGGCTGAGCCATTGCTGACGTTTGGTACTGCTGGTTTTGCTGTACAATTGCAGGGCAAATTTTGAAAAATCGCGAATCATAAAATCAAAAATCTGATCCAAGAGATCATCTTCTAAGCCCAGGCTGTTTTCGAGAATCAATTGCCCGTAGACCACCAGGGTAAACAATTCACCCACAATCAAGAGAAAATCTATATCTTTGATTTGTTCAGGTGTGGGGGGAGCCAGTACCAACCATTGCCGGAACCTGTTGATTTGTTTTCTGAAAATACGCAGATTGGCTAAATCTTTGCGGGCATAGGTCTGACGGTAATCGTGAAAGCGGATTTTACTCAGGCCTTTGGTGCTGCCCTGCTGAAAGAGAAAATCGTCATTGCGGGGGCTGGTCACGGGCTTGATTTCAGGATAGGCCTGGGGATTAAAAAAATAATTTTTCATAAATTTGATAATCAAGGCCATATTGACGTGCACCGTGCCCTCAAGTTTGGGCAGCCCGCGAATATCCCTGACGGCCATTTCAAAAAAGGTTTCTTTCTCAAATCCCTTGGCGGCAATCACATCCCAAAGCAGATTCATGACTTCTTCCCCCTGGGTCGTGACTTTCATTTTGACCATGGGGTTATACAAGAGGTAACGGCGATCCTCAGCTGAGGCGTTTCTGAAATAATCAATGCTGCGGGTGGAAAAGGCTTTCATGGCTACCAGACGGCAATAGGCATCCATCATCAATTGCCGGATATGCACAAAATCAGTGACACAGTGGTCAAACAGGCGGCGGTGCGAGGCGTGGTTGATGGCTTCATAAAAGGCATGGGTACACATGCCGATGGCGGCAAAGCCCAAATTGAATTTGCCAATATTGATGCTGTTCAAGACTGTATTCCAGGCTTCATCACCGGAAGAGAGGATTTCTTCGGCCTTTACAGGGTAATTTTTTAGTTCAAATTCAGCGATGAAATTTTGGGAATTGATCAGGTTTTTATGGCAGAGATATTCAGGTCGAGAGGTTTCAGCTACAAAAAATACATAGTCATTTTGGTCTGTTCGCTTGCCAAAAGTGGATACATAGGCGGCTTGGTTGCCATTGCCAATATAATATTTGCGGCCATTGGCAAGAAAATGCCCCTGTGTGTCTGGGCTCAGGGCCATTTCACTGGCATAGAGATCTGCCCCGTGTTCTTTTTCGGAGACCCCAAAGGCAAATATTCCGCCTGCTTTTAGGAATTTTGCTGTTTGACGTTTGACCTTCTCATTGCTGCTCATCCAAATCGGACCCAAACCGAGAATACTGACCTGCCAGGTATACCAATAGGAAGTGCTGTAAAACCCCAAGATTTCGTTAAAGGCGCAGATCCGGTTGGTATCCCAGCAGGCGCCCTTTTCGCCATAGGGTTCTGGTGTGAGCAGGTTTGCAAAAATCTGTTCCTGCTTAAAAAATTCAAGAATATCTGCATACCACACGCGCTCACGATCATCGGCTTTGATTTTGGCAAGGCCTTTGTTTTCAAAAAAAGCAATGCTTTTACGCATCAGCTCACGGGCTTGGGGGTCGAGCGTTTGAAAACTTTCCAAGTGAGGATGAAAAAGGTGCATGCAATTTTCCAGGTAAATTTTTGAATTGAATCAGGAAGTTACAGTATAGCCGATGAAAGGCCCTGGGTGTTTTTCTTTGGGGCGGCTTCAATCATGCGAAAGAAGCTGGAGAGGTTTAATAACAGACGCTGCAGCAGTTTTGTTTCAGTCTTTTTTTCAGTGAAATTTCGTGCAGCTTGACCTGCGCTTCAGGAAACATCTGAGAGAGAAAGTGAAAATGCTGCCGGGCAGGTTCTGCTTCTTCAAAAAAACGATCCCGCATCTGCAGGCCATTTTGTAGATAGGTAATCAGATAAATCTGCTCTTCCTGTACAGCCATGAAATCTTCCCCCTTGAACCGATAGTTTATTCATAGCAAATTTGAGGGGAATTTTTCCAGGCAAAGCTGTTTAAGTTTGGGCTAAATCTTGCTCTTGAATTTGAGGCTTTGAATCTTAAGGGGGAATCTTGTATAGTAATTCAAGACTGCTGATTAATTTGAGGATGTGAACTTGAAACAGGCAATGCTTTGGGGTCTGGTTTTTTGCTTTCTTGCTGTGATTCAGCCTGTTTTTGCGCAGGTTGAAACCTCTGATGGCTCTGAACCTCAGCCGCTGGTACTTGAACCCCCTTCTTCCCTGCCTGAGGAAGCACACGAGCCCGTGATGCGAACCTATGTGCGTCTGGGCTATCAGATTGACCTTTTCGGTGAAAAACTGACCCTGCCCGATACCGATTTGGGAGAGATCACTGCGGGCGGCGTGGTTTACCACGAGCCCAGAATAGGCGGCATGTACCGCTTTAAAGAAGGCAACCTGAAAAATGCCTTTGTCTTTATGGACTATACCTTTCTGTCTCAACCCGTAAAAAACCAACGTACGGGTGAGCTTTATGGCCGGTATACGCATTTTTTAGATGCGGGAATTGGCTATTTCTTTAAATTGATGAAAGATCGGATTGAAATTGCTCCCTATTTGGGCATGTCTTCTCAATTCAATCTCAATGATCGCGTGCTCGAAGACAAGGCGATCTATTACCAGGTCAATCAGAACCGCTTGGGTTTTGGCCTGGGCACGCAATTGGCAGCACGCTTTGACGATACCTTGCCTTTTCCACTCTTTCTCTTTGTCAATCTGGCCGCTTATCCCCTCACCCCCGTGATGACCGATTCCACAACTGCAAATTTTCCCAGTAATATGAGCATTTTTCATTTGGGCTTTAGCTGGTATGGGCGGTTTTTGCCTTATCTCGGCGGTGAACTGGGTTTTCGCCAGCAGTTTCATTTGGGCAGTGGCGGCAATGCGGGTTTCAGTGCTTCCTGGAGTGAGTTTTTTGCCTGTATCCGCTTTGAACCGGAAATTTTTCTGCCTTAACCCGGCCAGAAAGTATCGGGCAGGGTATACACCGCAAATATCCGACAGGGGCCGGGTTCACAGTTCTTAAAAGCACCTGATTTAAGTAGATTTTTTGCGCTTTCAAGACTTTCTAAAAGACAAAAGGAATTCACCTGAATCTGATCGGCCATTTGGTTGCAGGAAAGGTAGGAACATTCTGGGCTGGTTTGACAGTTGAAAGAAACCAGGTCAAAACCTCTTAGCTGTTTTTGTTGGGGAACCTGGAGCTCTGTTTTAAAGCTGGGCTCAGGCGCAAAACTTTCCCAGACTCCCGTTTCTGTGTTTGCTTGCAGAGGATAGGCCTCATAGTAAAACAGGGTGGTCTCGGTCAAATCGATGGCCTGTGCCTGCGCCAGGTCTTTGATGATTTTGGGTGAATCAAAAAACCACCAGCCATTGTGCTGCCAATAGGGGATAAAATCTGCAAAGTTTGGAGACAGACACGGGCTGACGGAATAAATCTCCGTCACCCGTGTTGTTTTCAGCCAGTCGGGCCGCAACAGCACCCGTTTGGCCATATAGCCGATGGGGATCAGGTTCTGGGCCAAATTAAGCCGAGAGCCGCATTTTGCGGAAATGGTAGGACATCATCAGGGCCGAACCAATCGCCAGCAGCGAAAAGGCCGCCAGAATGGCGAAGACCTGAGACCAGCCCAGGATATCGGAGAGCAGACCTGCGCCCCAGGTGGCCAAAGCCCCCCCGATATAGCCCACCCCATCGATCAGGCCCGTGCAGGAACCAGCCCCTTTAGAGCCCGCAATGTCCAAAGTCAGTGCTCCGCTCGACATGGAATAGGGCCCCAGCAGAAAAAAGCCACTCAGGCCCAGCATGATCACGATCAGCAAATGCCCACTTGCGCCGCTTCCTGCCATCAAGGTAATCACCAGCAAGCTGAAAAACAGCCCGATCAACATGACGGCCATGGCTTTGGCGCGGTCGCCATTGGGGGCAAATTTATCGGTATACCAACCCAAGAGGACAGTGCCAATACAACCCAGAAAGGGAAATACCGCCGATTGAAAAATGGCGGTTGAAGAACTCATGCCAATATCCACCAAAAATTTGGGTGTCCAGAAAAAGAAAATCGAGCGCAGAAAAGTGGTAATAAAAGAGTAAATCAAAAGGTGCCGAAAGACCGGCATTTTCAGCAGGGTCAGAATAATCTCAGTCACTTTGAGTTCTGCTTGATCGTCGAATTTGGCCAGCGATTTTTTAGAGGGGTCTTCAGAATGAAAGGAGGCACCGGGAATCACATCGGAAGGGGTTTCTTTGGAGGCATAAAAGGACCAGATCCACACCCCGCAGACCACGGCCGCAGGGTAAATAAAGAGTTTGTCCCAGCTGTGCCCCTGACTGACCAGATATCCCGCAAAGAGTGTGGCCACCACACCGCCGAACTGAAAATTGAGGCTGATCCAGCCCATCACGGTGCCATTTTTTTCAGGCTCATACCAGGCGCCAATCGTTTTGGCGATCCCGCCCCAGCCCATCGAGAGAAAGTAGCGGCAAATGCACCAAATCACAATGAAGTAGATTAGCGTTGAGCCAAAGGCAAAGAGCAGATTGCAGACTATAGCGCCTGCCATGCCCAAAAGAAAAATCTTTTTGCCGCCGATTTTATCGCCCAACGGGCCATTGATAAATTTGCCAATCGCATAGGCAATTTCAGAAGTGGCGGCAATCAGGCCCAATTCTGCATTGCTGTAATGAAAAACCTGGCTCATGAGCGGAAAGGCTGCAGAGAGATTTTGGCGGATCAGGTAATAGCCGACATAGCCAAAAAGCATCACCATAAAGGTCGAGGTGCGCCAGGCTTTGAGGCGTTCGAGTTGAGCGGCAGACAATTCCATAAAAACTCCCTTTTAAACTGAAGGATAGAGCAGGTTCAGCAGAGAAAGGCTCAGCAAAGAGATGAACAGAGATGCTGCCAGTCCCAGCCAGAGGGGTTTTAAGCCCGTTGCCCGGAGCTTGTCCAGACGGGTTTCAATTCCCAAGGCTGCCATGGAGACGGTCAAGAGCCATTGATCAACTTCGATCAGGCCCTGTACCCATTCTTTGGGCAAAACCTGCAGAGAATTCAGACCAATCATAACAACAAAAAGCAAGACAAACCAGGGCAGGGGGATTTTTTTCAGGCTGGCCTGCGCCGTCTGCATTCTTCCCTTGAAGCTCCAGGCCAAAAGCCCCAAGCTGACAGGCACCAGGAAAACCACCCGTGTCATTTTTACCAGGGTGGCAAGTTTTCCACTTTGTTCGCCATGGGCAAAACCCGCAGCCACGACTTGGGCCACCTCATGGATCGAGGAGCCCACCCACAGACCATAGCTTTGCAAGGATAAATGAAGCAGCATCTGCAGCAGGGGATAGGAAACCATGGCCAGGGTGCCGAAGAGGGTAATTCCTGCCACGGCATAGGCCACATCCTGTTCTTCGGCTTCGATCATGGCATCGGTCGCAACAATCGCCGAGGCACCACAGATCGAGGTCCCAGAGGCCATCAGGAGGGTCAGTTTGGGGTTGAGCCCCATTTTCTTTCCCAGCCAGAGGGTAAAACCAAAACAGGCAGCCACACAGAGCGTTACCAAGAACAGACCTTGCCAACCCATGCTCTGAATTTGGCCCAGGCTGATTTTAAAACCCAAGAGGATAATACCCAAACGCAGTAGTTTCTTAAGAGCAAAGGTTAAACCGGGTTTGGTGGTTGCTGGCAGAGGGCGTAGATTGCCCAGCACAAAGCCGATTGCGATGGCGAGCATGAGCGGGCTGAGGGGGATCAGTTTCTGTAAACTGGGCCAGTGGGCCAGCCAAAGCGCAAGCAAAGCAACAAGGATAGCCAGCCCCAATCCAGGGGTGTGGCGACGTATACTGATCAGCATTTTCAAGCGGTGGGCAGCTGAATCACCGCGATCGTCAATCGGCTGATACAGACCAATTTATCCGCCTGGTCACGGATTCTGATTTCCCAAACCTGGGTGGTTCTGCCCAGGTGCAAAGGGCTGACGCGCCCGATCACCCATCCGTCTCTCACGCCGCGCAAATGGTTGGCATTGATTTCTACCCCCACCACCGCTTGTTTTTCGCGATCCACACAGAGGGAGCCCGCTATACTGCCCAGGGTTTCTGCCAAGAGCACAGAAGCTCCCCCATGCAGAAGACCTGCCGGTTGGTGGGTGCGCTGATCGACGGGCATGCGGGCCTCGATCCAGTCTGTGCCTGTGCTGATCACTTCAATGCCCAAAGATTCTGCCGCTGTATTTTGCATCCAGCGGTTGATTTCCTTGAGCTTAACTTGACTGAAGTCGGGTGTTTTCATGGGCTTTCCTTTTCAATGGGAGTAATGCTGACTGAGATAGGCATAGACATTGCGCATGAGTGGGATATAACAACGCCAGAAAAAATCAATCTGTTCAGGATTGGGGCTGTCTAAGGGCCAATTCTTGAACCAGGTCTGGCGACCTGACCAGCTAGGGCTGCCCAAATCCAGGGCGCTGTCGGAAGCGTCGCCTGCCAGATAAAGTCGTAAACTGGGGGTTTCAGTTAAGACAATCGCCGGAAACTGCGCCGGAATTCCCTCTTTTTTCAGCAAGGCATGACCCTGATCGGTCAAATTCAAACGATATTCTGCCAAAACCTGACTGCCGGGTTGAACTTTCAGAATATCAAACCAATAATAAAAGGGGACCTCATCGCCAAAGTCTTTCATAAAAGGGTGATGGGAGGCTTTGTAAATTCGCAGCCCCTCAGGTAAAACCTCTTTTCCAAACTCCAGCACGACCACCCGGCTGTTTTCGTTTACCAAAAGATAGCCTGGCCCTTTAAAGTTCCATTCTGAACCCGACTGTTGTTTCCAATTGCGCCGTGCCCAGGCCGGAATTTCAGTGGGGTGTTCAAGCTTTTCAAAATAACGGCCACTCCACTCTGTCCAATTTAGATTGAGGAGCTTTTCCAGGCGTTTGCGGGCTGCACCACGGGTAGGGGAGGCAAAGGTATTGAATTCTGCAATCAAGGCCTTGCCCTGGTTGAGAAAGTTTTCAATCAGATCGACTTCCTGATCGTCTAAGCCCCCATACAGTTTGCGACTGTAATCGGGTGCTTTTTCACGTTTGGCTTCAGCCTCGTCTTGGCTATACACCCCATAGCTGTCAGCAATAAAGAGTAAATCTTTGTCCTTTAAGGCCTCTGCTTTCAGCTTTTCGCCAAAGCCAGGTTTTTTTGTAACAGGGTTTTCAGGGGTATAGCCCAAATAATCTGTTTCTTTGACCCAGGTAGGGTGTTCAGGATGGGGAATTTTAAAATGGTTTAAGCTCCAGATCAAGGCTGCATGCTCACGATAACTGCGATCAGGTACCGTTTTATCGAGAATTAAAAGTTTGAGCGGATGCGTTGGCTGAAAGGCCCAGTTGAGCCAGGGAAGACTGAACAAAAGGGCCAGTACCAGCAAGCCAATGGGAATTCGGTATTTTCGTAAGGTGGACATGCTTTCAGAATACTGGAGCCCGTCGGGCTTGTCTATTGATTATAGCCGTTGAACGTGATAACCCTTGTCTTCCAGTGCGGCAACGATTTCGCTGGCATGGGTATGGTCGCGGGTTTCAATCTCAACTTCTATTTCTGTGGTGCCCAAGGGGATATCTGAGCGAAAACGGGCGTGTTCAATATGCAGAACATTGGATTTTTGCAGAGCGAGCAAGTTCAGTACTTTTTTCAGCGAACCTGGAGAATCGGCGATCAGGGTTTTAAAGGTTAAAAAGCGCCCGCCGCGCATCATGCCTTTGTTGATAATCGAGTCCAGCAGTTTGACATCAATATTGCCTCCACTCAAGACCACCAGCGTGGGGCCCTGGGAAGCGATTTTTCCGCTCAGCAGGGCCGCCAGACCGGCTACCCCTGCCCCTTCAGCAATCAGATGCTTGTATTGAATGGCGAAATAAAGGGCATCACTCAATTCTTCTTCACTGACCAGGACCATTTCATCGACATACTGGCGAAGCACTTCAAAATTGCGTTGCGCGGGTTTTTTGATTGCGATTCCATCGGCGATGGTGGGGGCTGAAGGGGCCAGAATCAGTTTTTTACGCTGAAAAGATTGATAAAGTGAAGAGGAGGCCCGGGCCTGAACACCGATCAGACGAATCGAGGGTTTGAGCTGTTTGAGTGCCAGGGCGATGCCTGAGAGCAGGCCTCCCCCTCCGACAGGAACCACGACTGTTTCTACCTCTGGTACCTGCTGAAAGATTTCCAAACCACAGGTGCCCTGCCCGGCAATAATATCATCGTCATCAAAGGGGCTGATAAAGGTAACTGGGTTTTGTTCCAGCCATTCCATGGCGTGTTCACGGGTTTCATCAAAACTTTTGCCAATGCAGATCACTTCTGCGCCATAATTGCGGGTGGCTTGTACCTTTGCCAGGGGCGCATCTGCGGGCATGAAGATCGTGCTGTTGATTCCCGTTAAACTTCCTGCCAAAGCTACGCCTTGGGCATGATTGCCCGCCGAAATGGCCATCACTTGTTTAACTTGACCACTTTCAGCCAGTTGATTGAGTTTGTAAAAGGCACCCCGAATTTTAAACGAGCCTGTGCGCTGCAAATTTTCGAGCTTGAGCCAGACCGGTACCCCGATTTTTTGGCTGAGCCGGGTCGATTCCAAAACCGGTGTAACCCTTGCCACTGGGCGAATCAGGCTATCAGCCAGCTGTATCGTATCAAGATTGACCTGACAAATCATCTTCTGACCGCCTTTCATCTCAGTCTGCCCGATTTGGGTTTATGGCTGCATTATCGTATCATACAGCAGAAAAGTAAACAGGAAACTTCATGAAATCTATTCCCCTGCACACCCGTATATTCATTGGCATGTTAGTTGGCATACTCGCTGGGGCGCTTGTGCAATTTATGGGCCTGAGCCCGGATACTGTTGCTCTCTTGGTGGCCTGGATAAAGCCCGTGGGGGATTTATTCCTGCGCATGATTTTCATGCTCGTGATTCCGCTTTTGCTCTCCGCCCTGATTTTGGGGGTGGCCGAATTGGGAAACCTGCAAAAAATCGGCCGAATTGGGCTCAAAACTTTGGTTTACAGTTTGGTTGCTTCTGCCATTTCGGTGGTGGTGGGGCTGAGTTTGTTTAATTTGATCCACCCTGCGCAGGGGATCAAAGCTTCAGATCGTCAGTTTTTGCTGCAAAAATTTGCAAGCACGGCAGCAGGTATTCAGGAAAAAGCGCAAGCCATTCCAGAGCGCAGTTTAACTGAAACCTTGGTCTCGTTGGTGCCGAAAAACCCCGTAGAGGATATGGCCCGAGCCTTTGACCCCAGCTATAGCGGAGGCGGCTTGTTGGCCGTGATGTTTTTTGCGGTGATTCTGGGGCTTGCGCTTTCTGCCTCAGAGCCCGCCAAAGTACAACCCGTCAAAGATTTCTTGGAAGGGGTGTATGAAATGGTGATGAAGGGAATTGGCTTTGGCATGGGCCTGGCTCCCTTTGGCGTAGCTTCACTTCTGTTTGTACTGGTATCGAATTTGGGTTTGGGAATCTTGCAGTTGCTGCTGCAATATGTGGGCGTGGTGCTGCTCGCTTTGGTGATTCAACAATTTGGGGTTTATTCCCTGATCCTGAAAATGGCAGGGTATTCTCCCCTGAAATTTTTTAAAGGTATCCGTGAAGTCATGCTAACTGCTTTTTCAACCAGTTCCAGCAATGCCACACTGCCAACGGCTTTGCGTGTGACCCAGGAAGAACTCATGATGCCGCCCGATATTTCCCGTTTTGTTTTGACCGTGGGCAGTACCGGCAATCAAAATGGCACGGCGCTTTTTGAGGGCATTACGATTCTTTTTTTGGCAGAGTGTTTTGGGGTTCACCTCAGTCTAATGCAGCAGATTTTGGTGGTGATGCTGTCGATTTTGGCGGGGGTGGGAACGGCTGGGGTTCCAGGCGGGTCTTTGCCTCTGATTGTCAGTATTCTGATCTCTTTGGGCGTACCGGGTGAGAGCATTGCCATGATCTATGGGGTGGATCGTCTTTTGGATATGTCGCGTACGGTTTTAAATGTGACAGGAGATATTACGGCCGTTGTGGTTGTCAGCCGCTTAGAGGGTCGCTTACCTTCCTCAGAAGCGCCTTTTCAAACTTGAAGTCTGCCATGTACTACGTCTATATTCTGCGCTGTGCGGATCAAACGCTTTATACCGGTTTAACCACAGATCCTGAGCGTCGGCTTCAAGAGCACAATCTGGGTGGCCCACGGGGGGCACGCTATACCCGTTCCCGCCTGCCTGTGGTGCAAGTCTGGCTTAGCCAGGCTTTGCCTGACCGCCGCACAGCGGCGCAATTGGAATGTCGCCTGAAAAAAATGAGCAGACAGCAGAAATGGACTTGGATTCACGCAGAAGCAGGAGATTATTCGATTTAAATATTATTTATATTTAAGTATTGTTTATCAAGTTTTTTGTTTTGGTTAAGAATATGGTATTTAGGGCTTTAAAAGTAAAAATTAGATTAACATTGTGTTTTTAAATCTTTAGTCTGGGTATTCACGTGCAGGAAAGAGGGGATATGCGCCTTATCTCATTCGAGGAGTCAACCCACCATGTCTACAGCGCTTTCTTCTGATTTTTCGGTCTTTCAGTATCAATCCCGCCCAGAATGGCTGATTCGCCCTGATGTTCCTCAAGCAAAAGCGACAGAACCCCCTGTTTTGCTGGCCCCCAAACAGATTTTTAACCCGCCGCCCTTGGCCAAGGCCCAAGCGCAACTGGCCTTTTTGGAAGAATCAGTGCAAGCGCCGAGTTTTGCTGAAATTTATGCGGGCCGGATCCTGACGTCAGGAGAAGAGGGTGAAAGTGTAAAAACCGTTCAGAAGCTTTTAACCCAGGTGGGTTTTGGCGTTGCTTCAACCGGTATTTATGGCAAGACAACAGCTGACCAAGTGAAAGCCTTTCAAAAGGCATGGGAAATTCAAACCAACGGCGTCGTCGGCCCGACGACGCTCAAGGCTTTAGAAAAAGCACAGACTGAAGGCTCTCCTTTGGCCAAAAGAATTGCCAAGGAAGCCGAAAAGATTGCTTCTGCCCGTGGAACGGTGGGGCAATGCTATAATGCTGTAGCTGAAGCGATTGAAAATCAGGTGCCCGCCTTTCTTTCGGGAATGCATGCCTGGATGGCGGCTGAACAACTGGCTGCACACCCTCGCTTTCGCGAAGTTTCTGTGCCCCATGATTTAAGCAAATTAAAGCCCGGAACCATCGTCGTTTGGGCGAAGGGAAACAGTCCCAGTGGCCATATTTCAGTCTGTCTTGGCAAAGGCCTTGAGGCCAGTGACCATCTTGCCCCACAAATGCAATCACATTACGGTGGGGGCAAGGCGCGCGCCTTTGAACCCCAATAAACGCTTTCCATGCTGCCTTTTTTAGTTCTGCGCAATGGCCAGGAAATTCACAACCGGTTTGAACCCACCGGGCGTGAATTACTGGTTCTTTTGCCTGGATTGGCGCGGACACATCGCGCCTGGTTGGATTTGGGGCTTGCCCTTTCTCAACGCTTTGATATTCTCTGTTTCGATTGGCCTGGGGCGGGGATTGCTGAAAATGAAAAAATATCCTGGCAAGTGCCCGTTTTGGCGGAACGTATCCGCGAGGTGCTCTGGGCGCTCAAGCACCCCTCTGTTTTTTTAGTGGGACACAGTTTAGGCGCCTTGGTGGCCATTGAACTGAGCCAGCGCCTGCCCCGAGAAGTCTTGCGTGGTTTGGTTCTGCTTGCACCTGGGCATGCCGGCACAGGGCTGGCCCGACTGAGCCGTGACGGGTTCTTGAGATTGGCGAAAGCCTTGGGCGCAAAGCCCGATAAACGTCTGCAAACCGTTCTTTATCTTTTGGGCAGCAAGACCGCATCAGGCCAGAATCTGGCGGAGACAGAACCCTTGCTCTACCAACGCTGGCGTGCCAATCTTGAACAGGATTTAAAAGCCTATGGGGCGCGTAATATTTTGGGGCAAATCATGGCTTATTTGGGGTATACCTCTCGCAGGGCCTTGCGCCATATTCAACAGTATCAAGTGCCTGTTCGTCTGCTCATTCCGCTTGAGGATCATTTGAATGCCCCTCAACACGCACGCCGTCTAGAAGCTGCTTTGCGGCATCCCCAGGTTTCTGTGATCGAGCTTTTGCGGGCCGGGCACGATATGCTGCCGACCCATGCCGCACAGATTGAAGATATCATTACCCAATTTGTGCTCAATCAGGATCATTTCAGGGTTTTGCCGATCCAACCTCTGCCCCGCACAAAGCCCAGTCTGCAGGTTATTCGACAGCGGGTTTCAACTGGAATGGGGCTGGTTGCTGTCGGATTTTTACTTTTGGGGTGGTTGTTCCGGCGTCGCAGATAGCAGCAGTGCAAGTTTGCCGTTCAACTGCTTGAGCGTTGAGGGGCGTTTCTCCCCCAAATCAGGTCTTGCTATGCTAGGCTGAGTTTACCTGTCCAAAAGAGGGCATGAGGTGTAAATTCAGAGGTAAATATGGCCAGTAAACGAGAAATTCATGAAGCCCGTAAAGCTGAACTCCAGGCTTTTGGCAAAGATTTAGCAAAGCGCGCAAAGTCCCGTTGTGAAATCTGTCAGGCCAGCACTTCGCTTGAGATCTATGAGGTTCCACCTGTAAAAGATCCTGAGTTTGAAAAATGCGTGATGATTTGTGAGACCTGTCTTGAGCAACTTGAAAATCCTGAAGCAATTGAGCCCAACCATTGGCGTTGTTTGAATGAGGCTGTTTGGAGTGAAACTCCAGCCGTACAGGTTTTGGCCTGGCGACAATTGCAAAATTTACAGGAGCAGGGTTGGGCCCAGGATCTGCTCGAACAGGTGTATCTGGACGAGGCTGTACTGGAGTGGGCTCAGGCGATATCGGGTGGAAATGCCCTGATTTTTCGAGATAGCAATGGAACGCCTCTTGCAGAGGGGGATACGGTTAGCCTGATCAAAGATTTGGATGTGAAAGGAACCTCTTTTGTTGCCAAACGGGGAACCACTGTAAAAAATATTCGCCTGACAGATAATTCTGAGCACGTAGAAGGCCGGATCAACAATACCACCCTGGTTTTAAAAACCTGTTTTTTGAAAAAGGTCAATTGATCTAGCGCCAGGGCAATAGGTTGGCTGTCCAGGAGAAGCCCACCCAACCAAGTAGGAAGGCCAAAAGCAATACGGTAGCGACTGAGCTAAGATGAAACGCCCAGGCTCCCAAACCCAGGCCTCCCAATACTGCCAAAAGTATTGAATAATAACTGAGAAATTGGCGTGAACGGGTGTCTGAGGCAGCAAAGCTTCCTGCCACAGGAATCATCATGGCCAGGCTGTAACCAGCCGCTCCGATCAGGAGCCAGGATTTCATGAAAATGCCAGCCACGCCAAGCAGTAGTCCCAGACAGATTTGAGATCCCAACCAATTACTTGCGACTACTTGGTCTTGGCTGAGTGCCAAGCGCCCGTAGCGATTCAGACGCAGAACCAGATTAAACAGGGGATCTGCCAACCAGGTCAGGAGCACAAACCCCAAATACAGAAGCACCAGGCTGCCACCGACCAGGGGATGTGAGGCCGGTGGAAAAATAAAGCGCAGCAGACGCAGCCCCAAAAGCAGGCCAATCATCACAAAAAACTGGTTGCGACGTCTTAAACGGCCCATCATAAAAAAATATTTGAGCATCAGACGATAGAGCAAATAGCGGGCCTTTAGGGCTTCTACCAGGCCTTCCCGCGCCCAATCCAGATTGGGATCCAAGTTCAAGGCTTCTTGAAAGGCTTCAAGGGCTGCTTCATTCTGACCCCTTTCAAGCAAAGTCCAACCCCGATTGGCATGGGTTATCGCATTGTCAGGCTCCTGATGCAGGGCTGAATCCAACCCTGCTAAGGCAGCATCTCCCTTGCCCAGTTTGATCAGGGCCATACTGCGTAAATTGCTGCTGACGACGTGTTCAGGTTCAAGACTCAGGCCCTGTTCTGCACAGTTAAGCGCTTCCTGCCAGCGGCTTTCCTGTAAATACAGGCTGCCCAGGAGCGCAAAATAGTCAGGATCACTGGGATTTTGGCTGATGGCTTCCTGGATCACCTCGCGGGCTGCAATCAGCTTGCCCTGACGGCCCAGCACTGTTGCCAGAATATAGCGGCACCAAGGCGAATCGGGGGCCAGTGCGACTGCCGTATGGGCGGCAGGAAGGGCTTCTTCAAGTTTGTCCTGTTCAGACAGGCAAAGCGCCAGAAGGGCATGTACAATTGGTTCCTCTGGGCTGTGAAACAGACTCTCTCGCAATTCCTGCTCGGCTTGGCGGTAGCGGGATTGTTGAATCAGCAAATGGATCCGATCAAAAGAGGGGCGAATCACAGCTTCAGATATTCCAGCACATCGTCATAAAAGCCACTTTGATTGGCATACAGTGCGTAATTGCGGGCACTGGTTAGCCATTCCTTGACGGTTGAGCGGGTTTGCTTCAGGGCTGTCAGTAAATCTTTCTGGCGCAGGGGAGTTGGGGTTCCTGTTTTGATCGCTTCGCGCAGACGGGTTTCAATCGCCCGATCGACCAAGGCTTTGAGGTCTGCGCCTGAAAAACCCTCAGTTTTTTTGGCGAGTTCAGAAGCGTTGATTTTTTCAATAGGTTTACCTGCCAAAAGCAGATTTAAAATCGCTTCACGGCTTTCAAGATCGGGAGGAGGAACAAACAAGACCCTGTCAAAGCGGCCGGGACGGCGGAAAGCTGTGTCGAGATGCCAGGGCGCATTGGTCGCAGCCAGAATCAGAACCCCTTCATTTTGAGCCTGAATGCCATCCAGTTCGGTTAAAAACTGGTTGATCAGGTGTCGGCCTGCGCTTTGACGCATATCGCTGCGACTGGCCCCCAAGGCGTCTACTTCATCAAAGAACAGAACACAGGGAGTGGCTTTGCGGGCTTGTTCAAAGATTTCATGCAGATTTTTTTCGCTTTGGCCTAGCCACATATCGAGAATATCGTTGATGCCCACTGAGAGAAACGAAGCCTGTACTTCACCTGCCGTGGCACGGGCCAAATGGGTTTTGCCACAGCCTGGCGGGCCATACATCAAGATTCCTCCCCCAGCAGACTTTCCATAGGCGGCATAGAGTTCAGGGTGTTTGAGGGGATGAATGATCTTGATTTCAATTTCTTCTTTGATCGTTTGCATGCCCCCAATATCTGAAAAATCCAAATCGGGTTTTTCCAACGGAAGGGGGCCTTGAACTGCATTAAAGTCTTGTGCCGGAACCTTTTCCAAGGGCAGTTCTGGGGGGGCTATTTCATAAAGTGTGGGCATTTCGTCTGGCGGTTCGTAAAAGGGGATCATGCTTTCCAGTTGGTTGTCCTGCAAACCGGGTTGCAGTTCACGGGCTTTGAGGTAGTGGTGGGTGGCTGCACCTATATCCCCTTTTTGCGCCATCAGGTGCGCGCTGAGTAGATACGCACCCACGGGGGGACGGGGCTCTGAGAGCAAGTCTTCAAGCAGAACTTGGGCTGCTGAACGTTTTTCCTGTTTAAAAAAAACTTCAGCCAAGGCCAAACGTATCGCCGGATCATGGCTTTGCAGACGCAGGGCCTGTCTGTACTCTGTTTCAGCCGCTTCCAAGTCGCCCTGGGCCATGAGGATATCTCCCAGATGTTTGCGTAAATGCGGGTTGTCGGGAGTGGCTTCTAGGGCTTTGCGTAAACTGGCGATCAGTTCCTGATCAAATGGCATGCCGATGGGCTCCTCTGTTCGAATATCTGTATTCTAGCCCAAGCTGGCTGGGCGACTCCAGAATATTAGGTGATTTTTTCAAGTTGCCAAATCCCATCCCAATCTTCGGGTGCGTTTTCGGGTAAGGTGTGCAAACGGCGGGCCAGTGTTTGGGCGACGGTGTCTTTGTGTAGATTGGGAGCCTGTAAACAGGCGCGTGCTTGCGGGAATTTACCTTGACGGTAGAGCGTTAAGGCTTGGTGGTAAGCGCTCAGAATGGAGTCTGAACCCGGTGCTTGGCTGTTTTCATCCCAGGCATAAATTTTGACGGGTTCTTCTTTGCCTGCAACCCTGACGGTATCGACTTCACGCAAAAAAGGGCGGGTACGTGAGGCTTCATGATAGAGTGCTTCGCTGATCATGATTTGTGTGCCGTATTCTTTATTGGTGTATTCCAGGCGAGAGGCCAAATTGACGGTGTCACCAAAAATATCAATGGCGGCTTCTTCATGCCTGAGGGTTATCTCGCCCATGTGCAGACCTACGCGCAAGCGAAGATGTGGATAATCTGGAATGGTTCGAAAGGCGCGCACGGCTTCCCAGGCAAAGGCCAGGGCCTGATCTGCGACACTCAAACCCCCTGCTGGCAGAGCATAGAGTCCAAAGGCACACATTAGGCCATCTCCCAATTGTTTAAGTGGCAAGCCACGATAGACCAAGATCCGGTCTTCGAGTTTTGATATTTCAGTTTGAATGGCTTGTGTAAAAGCCTTGCCTTCTTTTTCCGACAGCCGTGTTGAGTCAGCCAGGTCTAAAAACACGACAATGCACTGCTTGGCATATTCTTCCTGTAAGGGCGGAGCCCCCAGCACTTGAAAGGCTTGGTCTCCCAGTTGTAGCTGATCTCCCGCGCGAATTACGGCATGCAGCGTTTTGACCTGATTATGCAGAATTCCGTTGGTGGAATGTAAATCACGCATCCAGTAGTGTTTGCCAAATTTGTAAATGGCGAGATGGTAGCGTGAGACGGTTTTGGAATTGAGACTGAGGGTACAACCTGCATCACGCCCCAGCAGAACTGGTGCAAGGCCCAAAACATGGCGAAAACCCATTCCTTCAAGAAGCAGGCCTTCTTCTTCAAGCGGTTCTTCGTCAAATGATAAGCCCCCAATGATGGTTGCCTCTTCATCCCAATCTTGTGTATCGAGAGGAGATTGGGCCATATATTTTGCGAGGATGTCTGGGTTGAGTTTATCTGTATCCATACCAGATGGGTCTATGCTCTTAGAATTCTTAAAATTTAGGCAGTGGTGTTTCCTATTGTAGCTGATTCAAACCTATTTGTCTCTTTACGGAACCAGGGGCGCGAATTGTAATCCTGCGCATAGATCATTCTGAAAGAGTTGGGTATAATCCTTCAGAGATACAAAATTCTATGCAAACTCTTCAAATCATCCTGATATTTTTAAGCTTTGCAGGCATGACACTCTTAATGGTAACCCGTCTGATGCCTGCGCTTCTGGCGCTTCCCCTCTTGGCTGTCTTATTGGCCTTGGCTGGCGGCGTTCCCTTGCCCTATGTGCTTGAATATGTGGTGGGGGCCGGGCCAGCGAAGCTTTCTGGTGCCTATGTGGTGGCGATGTTTGGTGGCATGTTGGGGGCCATTCTGCAAAAAACCGGAGTGGCCGAAAATTTTATTAAAAAAGGTGCAGAATTATCAGGGGACAACCCCTGGTTGATTTCTGTCACCATGTTGAGCCTGATCATTCTACTTTTTACGACCCTGGGGGGCTTGGGGGCGATTATCATGGTCGCAACCATTGTTTTGCCCGTGCTGGTTTCAGTCGGGGTTGGGCCTTTGACAACCGTGGGCATTTTTCTCTTGGGAATTTCAATTGGCGGCACCCTGAATGTGGGCAATTGGGCCTTGTATACCGGTGCAATGGGCTTAAAGCCTGAGCAGGTTCGTCCCTTTGCCTTGATCATGTTTGCGATTGTTTTTTCGATCTCCTTGCTCTATATCACCCTGCAGCTCTGGCGGGATGGCCATGACCTGAATTGGAAAAAACTGGCCCGCAACAGTCTGCTGGTACTCGGTTGTGGCGCTGGGGGAACGGTTTTCTGGGGCATGGGCATGAGTGAGGCTTCACGTGCCCTGGTTATGCAAGGACTGGGTTACTGCATGTTGGGCCTGAAGTGGGTGGTGGGTATTTTGCTTTTGGCACTTTTGGGGCTGGTGATCAACCGTGCGATTCATGGTTTGAATAAGCGGGGCGAAGTTCACTGGAGTGCCTTTTTCTCTCCGATTTTGCCCCTGGTCTTGATTTTGCTCTATAACGTGAATTTTGTCGCTGCGTTTGTGATCGGTTTGCTTTATGCCTTTGCGTCTACCTGGCGCAAGGGGCATTTGAATGTGCTGATTCAATCCTGTCTTGAAGGGGCGGGCATGGTCATGCCGGCAGTGATTCTGATGTTTGGCATTGGCATGATTTTGATTGCGATCATGGGGCCTGGCGGTGATTTGCCCAAAGAAGTTTTTCCCAATGGCTGGCCTGTTCTCAGCCTGATTCAACCCTTGGTCAAAGCCGTAATTCCGACCCACCCCTTGGCCTATGTGCTGCTTTTTACCCTGATGGCACCTTTGGCGCTGTACCGCGGCCCGCTCAATCTGTGGGGCATGGGGTTTGGTCTGGCCACAGTTTTTCTGGCTTCAGGTCTGCCGCCTGCGGCTGTGATGGGGCTTTTGATGTCAGTGGGGCAGGTTCAGGGCATCAGTGACCCTACCAATACGCAAAATGTTTGGCTGGCCAATGAAATGCGTGTGGACGTACAAAAAGTGCTCTGGAATACCTTGCCCTATGCCTGGGGAGCAGCCAGTTTGGGCTTGATGGCCGCTGCTCTGCTCTATCTGCGGGGTTAAACATGCGCAAACTCAAAATTGGCATTGATGTGGGAGGAACCTTTACGCATGCAGTGGCCATTGATATTCACCAACATAGCCTGGTGGGTAAAGCCTGTGTTCCCACCACCCATGGCGCAGCAGAAGGGGTTGCCAAAGGCGTGGTTGATTCACTTCACAGTCTTTTGAAGGCCTCAGATATTGCCCCTGAAGAAGTCATCTTGATCGCGCATTCTACGACCCAGGCGACCAATGCTCTTTTAGAAGGGGATGTGGCCAAGGTGGGAATTATTGGCCTGGGTTCGGGCTTAGAAGGCCTGCGTGCTCGTCAGGAAACCCATTTAAATCAAATTGAACTCGCACCGGGTAAATTTTTACCCACCCATTTCCGTTTTATTGATACCGGCAAACAGGAACTGAATGACACCAGTATCCGGGCCTTGATTCGTGATTTGGCAGTTGAAGGCGCAGAAGTCTTTGTGGCTTCAGAGGCGTTTGGTGTGGATCAACCTGAGCGGGAAGATCGGATTGTTCAGATTGCTGAAAGTATGGGGTTTTTAGCCACTGCCGCCAGTCGTATTTCACGTCTCTATGGTTTGCGGGTGCGCACACGTACCGCTGTACTCAACGCCAGTATGATGCCCAAAATGCTGGAAACCGCCAATATGACAGAAAAAGCCATACGTGAAAGTGGCATTCAGGCTCCGCTGATGGTGATGCGCTCCGATGGCGGCATTATGGATATTGCCGAAATGCGTAAGCGCCCGATCTTAACCATGCTCTCAGGTCCTGCTGCGGGTGTAGCTGCAGCCTTGATGTTTGCAAGAGTTTCAGATGGTATTTTTATTGAAGTGGGCGGCACCTCGAGTGACATCTCCGTGATTCGCAATGGCAAACCCCAAATCAAGTCTGCGCAAATCGCAGGCCAAAGACTCTATGTGCAAACCCTTGACGTACGTACCCTGGGGATCGCCGGAGGCTCCATTCCCCGTATCAAACATCAAACGGTGCATGATGTAGGGCCTCGAAGCGCGCATATCGCTGCCTTGGCCTATCCCGCCTATGCCCAAAATCCAGATTTCAGCCTCTTGGAAATAGAGCTGATTCAGCCCAAATCTGGTGACCCTTCAGATTATCTGGTGCTCAAACGGGGCGAAGAGCGTTATACCCTCACCCCTACCGAGGCCTCGTGGTATCTGAAGCTTGTCAAGGAGGCGGGGCATGGTGAAGCCAATCAAGCGGCTGTGAATTCAGTGATCGAGACCCTGGCTCAAAAATGGGGAATCTCGGGAGAAGCCTTGGCCCGGTCTATTTTGAGCCATGCCGCAGAAAAAATTCGCCCGGTTTTAAAACAACTGATGCGTGAATACAAATTGACGCCTGCTTTAACCCAATTGGTGGGAGGGGGTGGAGGTGCCTCTGCTTTGGTTCCTTTTACAGCCCAAGCCATGCAATTGCCTCACTTTATTGCAGAGCATGCAGAGGTTATCTCTGCGATTGGCGCTGCTTTGGGAATGATTCGTGACTCAGTCGAGCGAAATTTACTCAATCCCAGCAACGAAGAGATTCTCAGCCTGCGTCAACAGGCGCTGGACTCTGTGGTTGCAATGGGGGCAATTCCTGAAACCGTTGAGGTTTCGATTGAAATTGACAGTCAAAATCGCAAAGTCAGAGCGATTGCCATGGGCTCAAGCGATATGCGCAGCCGTGAAGCAGAAGCGAAAATTCTTTCAGAACAAGAACTGATCGAAAAGGTGGCCCAAGCCCTTCAGGTTCAACCTCAGGAAATTCAAAACTACGGTGCTTCACGCCATTTGTATGCCATGGGCCAAGCCTGGGAAGACAAGCGTCTGTTTGGGCTTTATAAGCGCAATACCCATCGGATCCGTGTGGTCGACAATGAAGGTACGATCCGCCTGCAATTGCAGGATGCTCAGGTTTTTTCCCTCAGTCTGGCCCAGGTGGTGGGGCAAATACGTACGGTACTTGAAGAAATGACAAGTTACGGTGATGCGGGGGGGCTTTTGCCGGATCTGTATCTTTTGGCTGGGCCACGCATTATCGATCTCAGTGGTTTGCTGAATGAGGGCCAGATTCTTGCCTTGTTTGAAATTGAAACCCGGAGCTTTTCACCTGACGAAGCCTGTGTGCTTTTGGCTTCTGGAAAATAATTCCTACTTTTTTATCTGATTTTTTGAGCTTCCCATGATCGGCTGTCTTGACGGTTCTTCTCTGTGCCTTTATGCTGATGAAATGACATATGTCAAAGATATGTCAAAGTCAGACGGAATGAAGGTAAATAAAAATGCCGACAACTCTTGAATTCTCAGCAGAAACCCCCCGATATTCGGTAAAACAAGCAGCTGAACTGACAGGTCTGAGCTTAAATCAAGTTCGTCTTTGGGAAAGACGCTACCAACTGATCGATCCGCAACGTGCAGAAAATGGATACCGTCTTTACTCGCAGGATGACCTGGATATTTTGAAATATGCCTTGCGCGAAACGCAGCGCGGTGTAACGATTCAGGTCGTTTCCGAACAGGTCCGCGCCCACCGAGCCCAAATTATTGAAAAAGCGCGCCAAAAGAAAAAATCGCAACCCGTGAAAGTCAATCCTGATGATGCCTTTCTCGTTCCCAATCTTGAGCAGTTGATTCAGGCTGTTCAGGATGCCGATGCTGTCAAGTTTGAGCGTATGCTGGTTCAGGCCCAGGCGGGTCAAAGCTTTGCGAATGCATTGCGAACAGTTGACCTGCCTGTCTTGGCACGCATTGGAGAGTTAACTATACTGGGAGCTGTCAATATTGCAGCTTCGCATTTGGCCTCTGCGATTATCCGCCGCAGAATTCTTTCGCATTTGCAAAATCTGGGGGTTTATGAGCATGCCCAACCCGTTCTTTTGGCCTGTGTGCCAAATGAATACCATGAGATTGGTTTGCTCTGTGCCATGATGGAATTAACCCAACGCATGATCCCCACTCTTTATTTCGGTGCCAATTTGCCCCATTCCGAACTCGAATTATATGCTCAAAAATCAAAACCTTCAGCGATTGTTTTGTCTGTGGTGGCTCCTTTGCGTGACCGTGAAGCGCAGCACCTGGTGGAGCGCTTACAGGCCGGTTTGGTTAAGCATTTTCCAGTCGCGGTTGGGGGCTATGAAGCTGAAAAAAGACGCCATTTGTTTGAAGCCAGCGGTATCAAAGTTTTTAAAAATATTGAAGAGCTGCTCAAGTGGCGGGTGATCCGCCAACTGGGAAAAGCTTAAGCTGTTTCTGCTTGGCTTTCAGCAGCAGGGCCTTCGGACGCTTTGCGCAGGCTTTCGTAGCGCCCACCCACAAACCAGGCTTCATAGAGCCAATAAACGAGAATTATCAAGGCACAGAGTAAATAGACCTGGTCCATGCGTGCTTCTGGTTGACCCAGAAACAGTACCATGATTCCCATCAGGCTTAATTTTAAGACTGAAGCTGTCACGTCTCCCAAGCGCATGATAGGCCCTTCGATTAAGGGCTTGAGCTTAAACCGTGCCTCATTGTCGGTTTGGGTATAGAGCAATTCTTTGGACGTTCGGTAGAGAGAATAATTTAGGGCATAGGTCGAGGTCAGCATCCATTCCAGGGTGAGGAGTTCAATCGGGAAAAACATGGCAAGACAAACCGTTCCAAATAAAATGGGCAGCAGCAGCATGACCCAGCGTAAACCGATCCATTTATACAGCGGACGGGCCGCAACAAAGAGTAAAAAGACCCCAATAAAGCCTTGGTTTTTATAGATCTTAGACAGCAATTCACGCGTGCGGCTTTCAAGATTGTTCTGGAAATTTTTTTGATCGCTTAAGATCTTCTGGGCAGAAAGCTTCACATTTTCTTGTTTGAGGAAAGCCGAAACGGTCTTCAACTTATCCGAATCGGAGCTGTGTTTCAGTTCTCGAATGAATTGGTAGCCCTCTGGATTCAGGCTTTGACCTGGCAGTTTTTGAACCCGGTTCAAAGCCTGATTCAATTCCTGAAAATCGACCAGGTATTGTTGTTGAGACAATTGAGAATCAATCAGCTTCAGCCCTTGAAATTCCAAGACCGTATTCAGAACTGCCAGCGCAAAAACCATGGTGGCAATGGCGCGGATATAGCGGTGTTGCCAGAGGTGAAGCACATCTGTCCAGAATGGACTTTTTGAGGGGACTTTTTTTTCTTTTTTTGACTCGCTTGCAGTCTCTGAAACGTTGATGGCCCGGTACATGAACAAAAGCGAAAGGCCCATTAAGAGCGCTGAAATAAACAGGCTATAGCCCGTATAGCTACTGCTGGCCAGCCATTCTGAAACCATCGACCCGATGATTCCGCCTGCTGCCGCGCCGATCGAGACAAAGCCAAAGCAGCGTTCTGCTGATTCTGAGTGGTAGAGGGAATTGATGCAGCCCCATAAGACAGCGTTGCAGAGCAAAAAATAAACAGCAGCCCAGAGATAAAAGAGCAGACTGGCGAGTTTGCCACCTTTGGGCAAACTCAGTAAAAAACAGATTTTGAGCCCCATCATCAAGGCAAAGGTATAACCGATTAAGCGATAGGTATTGATACGATCATAGAAAAAATTAAAGGCCTTGGTCAGGCCAAATGAGAGCAGTGCAATCAGCAAAAAGAAAACAGGCATTAAATTGGGGTCAAATTCTTTTAAAAATTGAGAAGAACGCAGGGGCTTGACCAAATAATAAGATGCCAATAAAAAAAACAAAGCAGCAAAACTAAAGAGTGATTTTGCTCTTTCACCTGAGCGTGCGCCAGTCAGTAAGGTAAAGATACGTTGAAAAAGCGGTTCTTGGATAGCGGCTTGCATCTTTCTATCTTACCAGATGCTTTCATCCGTCCCAATCCGGGCAAGCAGAGAATTTAAAGCCCTTTCGCAAGTTTCTTCAAGAATCGGTTATACTAATGGAAATGTCTGAATAATGGGGTTCTCACGTCTATGTTGCTTTTTAGCCAGGAATCGCGGCAGGTAGAAAGCCAGCGACTGTTTCAAAAAGCCTATGCCAGTCAGATGAAGGGAGATTTGGCCTCCGCGATTCAATTGTATAAGCGCTCAATTTCAGTTTTTCCAACTGCGGAGGCGCATACTTTTTTGGGCTGGACCTATAGTTTTCAGGAACGCTACTATGAAGCGATTGATGAATGCCTGCGCGCAATCGAGCTGGATCCAGATTATGGCAATCCCTATAATGATATTGGTTCCTATCTGATTGAACTCAATCAGCTCAAAGATTCTGTCCCTTGGTTTCAAAAAGCGCTTCAGGCCTCTCGTTATGCCAGCAAGGTCTTTCCTTGGTTTAATCTGGGGCGCGTTGCGGAATGGAGCTATGATCATCTGCAGGCACGGGATTGTTATGCCCGTGCCATGGAAATTGATCCCTCCTATTTACCGGCCTGGGAGGCCTATGTTCGGGTTTGCGCAGTGCTGAACTGAGCCTAATCACTCGAAAAGTCGAGCCGTATCTGCGGCGGTGTAATCTGAAAGTCCTGTAGTTTTTCTACCAGTTTATTGAGCTGGATTGATTTTTCAACAATTCCTTCGAGCAGGTCTTCGCGCTTAAATTGCATTGCATAGGCAATCAGCTCTTTCAGCATTTCAGGGTCGTTGCAACCTGCGATCAGGGCTTCAAGATTTTCTTCGTTTATTTCTTCTGGGGTCATGAACTGCAATATTGCTCCTTCACATACAGACCTTCTCTCAGGTATGCTTGGTTAATATTGTAACCCCAGTCTTAAATAAAGATCAGTGATGAATTCGTACCAACCCACACTTATCCGACCCACTCAATCTGTCCATCCCCTGAAGGCCTGGGAAAATCGACTCATGAAGCGATGTTCCGATATCTTGATTGCCTCTCTGGCCCTTGTCTTGCTTTGGCCTTTGCTGCTCTTTATTGCTGTTTTGGTTCGCCTGACAACGCCAGGGCCCGCTATTTATAAGCAGGAGCGCATTTCTTTGGCTGGAAAATCCTTTCGCATGTATAAGTTTCGTACCATGCCCGTCGATACAGAGGCGAAAAGCGGCCCGATTTGGGCTACCGCCCATGACCCGCGTCCAACCCCTTTGGGAGGCGTCTTGCGTCGCTCCAGCCTGGATGAATTGCCCCAACTTTTCAATGTGCTGGAAGGCAGCATGAGTTTTGTTGGGCCTCGGCCAGAACGGCCTTATTTTGTTGAAAAGTTTTCCCAGGAAATTCCTGGCTATGCCGATCGGCATCAGGTCAAAGCAGGTATGACGGGTTTGGCTCAAATTAAAGGACTGCGTGGAGATACTTCGATCGAAGCGCGGGTCAGCCATGATCTTGAATATATTGAAAATTGGTCATTGAAATTGGACCTGCAGATTGTCTTGCGCAGCTTTTGGGTGATTGTTGCTGATTTTATTCAAAAAAAAGCATATTGATTTTAGCCCTTGTATATCTTGAACCCTGTGTTACCCTGAGAATGTCCCGTCTAGAACGGTGCGAAAGCAGAGGTAAAAGGTATGTTTGATAAATTCCTTTCAAAAGTAGGCATTGGTGCGGCTAAAGTGGATACGGTGCTGAATTCCCCAGAAGTGATGCGGGGTGAATTTCTCACTGGTGAAATCCGTATGACAGGTGGAAAATCTGCTCAAAAGATCAATCAGGTCTATCTTGAGCTCTATACTCACTATTTCTATCTTAACCCCAGCTCAGGAGAGGAAATGAGTACCTCCTATGTTTTGCACCGTTTGAACATCGCAGAGGCCTTTACACTTGAAGCAGGCGAAGAAGCCGTTTGGGATTTTGAAATCGAAGTGCCCCTGTTTACGCCCATTACCATGGACTTTGACAATGTCTGGCTCAAAACAGGTTTGGATGTGTCTTGGGCCTGGGACCCCAAAGACAATGACCTGGTCAAGGTATTGGCCGATCCCGCTTCTGATCGGATCTTGGCTGCAGCAGAGGATTTGGGTTTTCAGCACGCAGGGGACAGTGGCCAATGCTTTCAAATGGAAAATCCCTATGGTGCGCCTTTTATTCAGAGTTTTGTTTTCCAAGGCACGGGTCGTTTGGGGGGATTGGTTGAAGAACTTGAAATTCTCTTGGCGGCTGATGCCGAACAAGCAGAAGCGATGGTTGTGATTGATAAACGCAACCGAGGCTTTGGGGGCTGGGTTGCCGATTCCATGGGGCAAGATAAGCGCCAACTGACCTTTAATCTGGGGCATGATCAGGAATTTACGCCTGAGGATCTTGAAGGTATTATCCGAGAAGCGGTGGGAATGTAAAGACTGAGATGTCAAAATTAAACAAATCTGAACAGGAATGGCAATCGGAACTGACGCCAGAGCAATACCGGGTCTTGCGTCAGAAAGGGACTGAGCGTCCTTTTACGGGTGAATACTGGGATTTTACACAGTCAGGAACCTACCACTGCCGGGGCTGCGGAGAACCCTTGTTTGAGTCTCAAACCAAGTTTGACGCAGGTTGTGGCTGGCCCAGTTTTTTTCAACCTTTGCAATCTGAAGCGATTGAGGAAGAACGTGATACCAGCCATGGAATGCTAAGAACTGAAGTGCATTGTGCCAAATGCAATGGGCATTTGGGGCATGTCTTTGAAGATGGCCCCCAACCCACTGGTTTGCGCTACTGCATCAATTCGGTCTCGATTCAATTCCAGTCAGAAGCGAACCAAGCCTAGTCATAGGCTTTCTGTATCCGCTCCTTATGCTCTTTGCGTTTGGCTTTGCGGGCCTGACGGAATATCAGAGGTGGAACCAAAACCAGCAGTACAATGCCAATCAGAATCGCAATCTGCGTTTTTGAGATTTTGGTATCTAAAAGGATTGTGGTGCCATATCCGCAGATAAAAGAAAAAGGGATCAGTCCAATCAGATTTGCAAAAATAAAATGTCGCAGTTTGATGGCTGTAAAGGCACAGGCAAAATTCAAGAGGTTAAAGGGCAGAATGGCGATTGTTCGCATCAGCAATAAATAGTAAAACCCGTCTTTTTCAAGCCTTCGGTTGAGGTTTTCCCAACGTGGGTTGCCTGTTTGTTTGCGAATCATTTTTTGACCCACGATGCGTGAGGCGCCATACACGGCGAGCGCAGCCAAAGTGCCGCCCAAGACACTCCAAAGCGTTCCCCAGGCCACGCCAAATAAAAGGGCGCCCACGCCACACATCAAAGAATAGGGAATCACCATTAAGAGCATGGAGACCACAAAAAGTCCCATAAAAACCAGCGGTGCCCAGATACCAAAGGGTGTTAACCAGGCCTGGATCTGTTTTTGATTGAAAAAACTTCCCAATTCATAGCGTTTAAACAGAATAATCAGAACGATCAGGATGCCAGCAATGGCCAGCCAGCGCAAGGGGTATTTGATTCTTTGCCAAAAACTGGGTTGGGTCGGATCAAAGATCGGCATGTCTGCTGGCAAAGGACCTGTTCGGTGGTTTTGACGCGGGGGTTTAGGAGGCGGGGGTGCTTTCCGCA